>DATKYK010000006.1 GCA_035528575.1 Dehalococcoidia bacterium
GCCGTAATCTGTCTCTGTATTTACGTCTGCGAAAATTGCAGTATCGGGACCGCCGACAACACCGGCGGGGAGTCCCTCAGCTCCTAAGGCATATCCCTGGATATTAAGATGTGAGTAATCAACCGGATAATCTTTGTCTCCCCCTGCAGTGATTTCACCGAAGGGTCCGGGATAGATGAGTTCTCTGCCGCGGAAGGTTGCCTTGAACACCTCACAGTTTCCGGTGCAGCCATCAAGGCATCGGGCGCATAGCCCACTCATGGGCACTACATCTTTGGAACGATTGGCAGTTCTAGTGGCATCACTTGCGTTTGGTCGTCGCAGATTCATTCTGTAGCTCTCCTTTACTTGATCATATTTCTATATATCCTTAAATTGGTATCGACTCATTTAATTTCCTTAAATATATCTACTCCTCCTTGTACATGTTTTTCATTCATAATATCTCCTTTACCATGCTTTCAACATATCTTGCGATCGCCGGTGCGCTGGTTAAACCTGGCGATTCGATGCCGATCAGGTTTATAAATCCCGGTAGGCCTCTGTCCTGCTCATGTCTAATCACGAAGTCCCGAAAATCGTCTCCCGGGCCTTGAAGCTTGGGCCTGATACCCGCCATTTCCGGCTCCAGGTCATCACTCTCTATAAAAGGGAGAAAGGCCTTAACCGAGCTATAGAAAAGTCCTCTTTGTGACTCATCAATCCTGTAGTCGATTTCATTTACGTATCGGGCATCTGGCCCCAACCGCATCCTCCCTTCAAGGTCCAGGGTAGCATGGATTCCCAGCCCCCCTCTACTAGGCTGGGGTACCGGATAGATGAGCCTTTTAATTAACCTGTTTTTACGGTTACCTACACTGAAATATTCCCCTTTGCAATAGAACAGTTGATACCCTGCTTTGTTTATATCTATTCCCCCAAGCTGTGCTATTCTATCGGAGTATAAGCCAGCACAATTTATCAGGATTTCTGTTTTAAACGGAAAGGATCCGGAGCCATTCTCTACCGTCACCTCATATCCATCAGAGAGCTTCTCTATTCCAATAACATTTGACTTGTAGGCTATTTTGGCACCTGCTCCTTGCGCCTTACTGAGAAAGTACCTCATCAAAGTGTGTGAGTCCATGGTCCCGCTCGAAGGGGAGAAAATGGCAGCCACCGCTTCGATATTTGGTTCCAGTTTGTTAATCTCACCCCTTGAAAGCACTTTAAGTCCCCTAGCTCCATTCCTTCTTCCCCGTTCCAGTAATTCCTCCAATTCCCCCACCTCCTCATCCTCGGTCGCTACAATGAGTTTGCCTGTCTTCCTATGGCCTATTCCATACCGCCGGCAAATTTCGTACAGCATGGCATTGCCGTCAACACACGTCTCCGCCTTCAACGAACCTTCAGGGTAATAAATGCCTGCATGGATGATCTCGCTATTCCTACTGCTCGTCTCTTTCCCAAAAGTCTCGTTCTTCTCCAGAATATAAACGTCCTTGCCCTTGCCAGATACTTGAGCCGCCACGGCCAACCCCACTACCCCCGCTCCGATTACCGTTATTACAGCTCCAGGTGTTGCCCTGCCAGACATATCATTACCCTATTTTGATGAAACCAGGAAAACCAGCTCATTTGCGCCCTCTAGGTAATAGGCCTGTGCAGCCACTAACTGGTCCATAGCATCCCTCAGTTCGATAAACTTAATCCCCTTGACTACCCCGCCATCCTCTACATCCAGGCAGGGCATGACCTTGACCTCTTACATCGACAGGTCCTCTAGTTTGGTTAAATCCTGGTACTCCATTACAGCGCTCATGGCATGGCTCTCGGCCTCTATGCCAGCCTCCACAGCTGCAGCCACCGGATTGAGTCCCCCCAAAATGATTACGCCGATCTTGTTCAGATCCACCGGGACCTCCCCCACCGACTGGCTGGTGTCCCCCATAATCAGCAATCCACCAAACCCGGCTTTGCTTAGACCGGAGATGACTGCTTCGGCTAGAGGCCGGCATAAAGCCGGTATCTGCCGAAAGTTGGCCAGCACCTTCCCTTCACCCCTACTGGCTACCTGCCCAACACTGGTCATCCTGCTGGTGATGAATATCTCCGAGGGGTCTAGAGAAGAACCTGAATACTCGATTAGATCGACAAACCGAAATGACTTTTTACTCCTCATCTGTAACAGACCACCGAATTTCGAATCCATCGGGATGCCTGCCTTTAGCAAAGCCCCGTTAATGATAATACTACATACTGTAGCGAAGCCAATCTTGCCTTCAGGAACGGTTGTCCCAACTAGCCTTTCCCCCTCACTCGCTACAGCCACCAGGTCACTTACACATATTCCTGCTTCGAAGGCCACCCTCATAATCTTTAGTGCTTTTTTAAATTGCTCCTTGGGGAAAAGGGTGATATTGACCGGGACTCTACCGCAGCGCTCCTCCCAATTGAATGTTGTCTGAAAAGCAAGTAGCTCGATCTTACTTATTACGAAGCCGACCTTGTCACCCACCATAGCGCTCTTTAGCTCGTCTATGCCCGACTGGGTAACTAACCTCCCATCCCTTCCGATCAGCCGGGTAAGACCCCTCTCATCCATGAACTTGAGGTGGTACCTTACCGCCCGCTCACCAAGATCGATGCCATAATCACTGAGTCGCCGTGCAATCACCCTGGCCCCCAGAGGCTCTGTGGACTCGCTCAGTATCTTGAGGATGGTAGCTACCTTTCTTTCTACTTCGTGCCGCTCATACCCTATCACTTTACATACCCCCGGAAAACCACTACTAAACCCTTACCGCTATCCCTCTATCCGCCAGGTACTTCTTTGCCTGAGGTATCGATATTTCCCCAAAATGAAAAACGGATGCACACAGAACTGCCGAGGCCTTGCCCACAACTACCGCTTCATAAAGGTGCTCAAGCTTGCCAGCGCCGCCCGAGGCAGTAACCGGAATATCCACCGCCTCGGCAACAGCTTTTGTCATCTCCAGATCATAGCCCTCCTTTGTGCCATCGGCATCCTTGCTTGTTAGTAAAATCTCTCCTGCACCCAGTTTCTCCACCTTCCTCGCCCACTCCACAATATTAAGCCCCGTCCCTTCATTGCCACTCTTTATTACTACCTCAAGCCGCGGAAGGTTGCTACCCATTGTATTCTTCCTGCCATCAATGGCAACAACTAGCTTCCCCCTCCCAAATCTCCTGGCAGCTTTCTCTATAAGCTCAGGATGCTTCACCGCAGCGGTATTAATTGAGACCTTGTCCACACCCAGGTTGAACAACTCCTCCATATCTACAATACTCGCAACACCACCGCCAACGGCAAAGGGAACAGTAACCACATCGCAGACCCTCTTGACCCACTCTATCCTCGTCTTTCTATCCTCCACAGTAGCAAAGATGTCCAGGAAAACCAGCTCATCTGCCCCCTCGAGGCAATAGGTCTGCGCTGCCTCCACCGGGTCCCGGGCATCCCTCAAGTCAATAAACTTTATCCCCTTGACTACCCTGCCATCCTTTATATCCAGGCAGGGTATGATCTTTACCTCTTCCACAGTGCATGCCTCCACAATTTTTATCCCCCACTGAATGCTGCAGCCACATATCTACTAAACGGCAATAGGTTGCCGTTTAGTAGATTAGCATTGCACGTGAGCTTTGTCAAGAGATTATTGATGGGAAATTTCGATCAATTTTTCCTCTTAAAGGTGCTCTTACAGCTACGAACGTACAAACCATTGCCTGCTTCCATGGATTGATGTATCATAGTCTCGAATACAATCCACACCCACCACAAGGAGAATCCCTTGTTTTTTATCGCTGTCTGGGTAAAGGCAGGTCTCCCCGACCCAAGGGGAGATGCACTGCAAAAGGACATCCAAGACCTTGGAATCATCACGGTGACACAGGCCAGGGTCAGGGACATATATCTACTGGAGGGCAGGTTATCCGAAGCTGAGGTGGATCGAATCTGTCAGGAGCTACTGGCTGATCCTGTGGTCCAGGAGTATGGCTATGGTGAAGCACCCACATCCCCGGGCCAGCAAGCTCATGTCATCGAGGTTGCTTACAACCCCGGCGTCATGGACCCCGTAGAGGAGAGCATTAACAAGGGAATCCGTGACCTGGGCATCTCCACCGTTGACCGGGTAAAAACGGCTAAAAGATACTTCCTATGGGGTGAGCTATCCAAGCAGGAGCTTGAAACCATCTGTGATAAGCTGCTGGTTAATCCGGTTATCCAACACGTGGTCACGAGGCGGGAGGCGCTCTCCCTGCCGCCTGCCACCTATGATTTCTCTCTTGAGTCCATCGAACTACTGGGGCTAGACGATGCAGCGCTAACGGAGCTCAGTAAAAACAGGCTCTGGTTGAATTTGAGCGAAATGAAGCGTATCCAGGGCTATTTCTCCGGGTTAGGCCGCAACCCCACGGATATTGAACTGGAAACCCTGGCGCAAACCTGGTCCGAGCACTGTGTCCATAAAACATTTAAGGGAAAGATAAAGCTGGGACAGCTAGTTATCGACAACCTGCTTAAGAGCACGATCATGAGGGTTACAGATGAACTGGATAAGCCCTGGTGCCTTTCGGTCTTTGAGGACAACGCCGGGGTAATAGATTTCGACGGCCGCTACGCAATCTGTTTCAAGGTTGAGACGCACAATCACCCCTCAGCGGTGGAGCCCTATGGCGGAGCATCTACGGGAATCGGCGGGGTTATACGCGACCCGCTTGGCACTGGGTTGGGATCAAAACCCATCCTGAACACCGATGTGTTCTGCTTTGCCCCACCCGATCTCCCCTACCAGAGTCTGCCCCCGGGTGTGCTCCACCCCCGCCGCATTTTCAAAGGGGTCCGCGCCGGGGTAGCCGACTATGCCAACCGCCTCGGCATCCCCACGCTCAATGGTGCTATACTCTTTGACGAAAGGTATATAGGCAATCCCCTGGTTTTCTGCGGCACAATAGGGCTACTACCCAAGGGCATGAGCCAACGCGGTCAGCAACAACCGGGTGACCTGGTAGTCCTTGTGGGTGGGAACACCGGGCGTGACGGGATCCACGGGGTTACCTTCGCCTCGGGAGAGCTTACCGCAGACTCCGAGGCAGTTTCTTCCAGTTCTGTTCAGATCGGCAATCCAATGGTGGAGAAAAAGCTCATCGATGTCCTGCTTAAGGCACGGGACCAGAGGCTATATCGGCGAATTACCGACTGTGGCGGGGGCGGGCTCTCATCAGCAGTGGGTGAAATGGCCCGAGAGACCGGGGTGCGCGTTTATCTGGAACGTGTCCCCTTGAAATATACCGGTCTCTCCTATACCGAGATATGGCTATCCGAATCACAGGAGCGGATGGTTCTGGCCGCCCCTCCAAGCGCTGCTGACCAGTTGATCCACCTCTTTGCGAGCGAGGATGTAGCAGCGACGGTCATTGGCGAATTCACCGATAACCACCGGCTTCAGCTTTTCTATAATGGCGATCTAGTTGGCGACCTCGATATGGAGTTCCTGCATAACGGTTTGCCGCAACTGTATAGAGAGGCAGTTTGGGAGACACCGCATCATGCTGAGCCCGATTTTCCTGAACCACCTGACTTGGGGAAAGAGCTACTAAGTATCCTGCGCTCGTGGAATGTCTGCAGCAAGGAATGGGTTATCCGCCAGTACGACCACGAGGTGCAAGGTGGCAGTGTGCTCAAGCCCTTAGTAGGTGTAAATAGCGACGGCCCCGGAGATGCCGCCATTATTAGGCCGTTACTCGATTCGGACATGGGTATAATCGTCTCCAATGGCATCAATCCTAAATACGGGGACATCGATCCCTACTGGATGGCTGCCTCCGCCATAGACGAGGCATTGCGGCAGATAGTCGCCGTGGGAGGCAGCCTGCGGAGGGTGGCGCTCTTGGATAACTTCTGCTGGGGCAATCCGGAAAAGCCCGACCGGCTGGGCAGCCTGGTGCGGGCGGCGCAAGCCTGCTATGATATGGCGATTGCCTATGAGACCCCCTTCATATCTGGCAAGGATAGCCTATATAACGAGTATGAGACGAAGAAGGGTAGCATATGTATTCCACCTACGCTCCTCATCTCGGCAGTAGCAGTGATGGAGCAGGTAGAACGGGCGATTTCTATGGACTGTAAAAAGGAAGGCAACCTGATCTACATCGTCGGCACGACCTATGATGAACTGGGTGGCTCTCACTACTACGGCATTCACGGCTTTGTTGGCAATAATGTGCCCCGTGTGAACCCCAGGAGGGGAAAAAGGCTGATGGATGCCCTCAGCGCCTCCATCGACAAAGGCCTGGTGAGGGCGTGCCATGATCTGAGCGAGGGTGGTCTGGGGGTGGCTGCCGCCGAGATGGCCTTCGCCGGGGAACTCGGAATGGGTATCCACCTGGCGAAGGTACCGCTGGGTAGCCTCATGAATAGGGATGATCTCATTCTCTTCTCTGAGTCAAATACCCGCTTTTTACTGGAGGTAACACCTAAGGACAGGCACCAGTTCGAGAAAATGATGGCCAGGTTCGATTGCGCCGCCATCGGTAAGGTTACAAGCGATAGAATCCTCAAGATCTATGGTCTGAGTGGAGAGCAGGTTCTTTCCACGCCGCTTGCCGAACTCAAAGAGGCCTGGCAGAACCCGCTTCGCTGGTAGTATGTAATGGCTAGGGTGAAGACACTGATACTACGCGCCCCGGGGACAAACTGTGACGGGGAAACAGCGTTTGCCCTTGAACAGGCTGGATCACAGGTCGAGTCAGTACATATTAACGAGCTTGTACGAGTCCCCGAACTCCTTTTTCATTACCAGATAATGGTCATCCCCGGTGGTTTTACCTATGGCGATGACATCTCAGGCGGTAAAATCCTGGCCAATGAACTAAAGTTGAAGCTGGGCGATGAGATACGAAAGTTCGTTGCGGATGGAAGGCTCATCCTTGGGATCTGCAATGGTTTTCAGGTCATGGTGAAAGCGGGGATTCTGCCCCAATCATCGCCATTAACCCTGGCAGGCAACGATTCGGGCCGGTTCGAGTGCCGCTGGGTATATCTCCGCGTCAATGAGAACAGCCCCTGCATATTCACCCGGGGGATAAGCACCATGTACCTACCTGTGGCTCACGGTGAGGGTAAGGTGGTAATGATTGAAGACGGGATGCTAAATGTCGCCCTATATTACGCCGATGAGAATGGAAATATTAACGCGGGCTATCCCTATAATCCAAATGGCTCAATAGACGATATAGCCGGCATCTGCGATGCTTCGGGGCGTATTTTTGCGCTAATGCCGCATCCGGAGCGCTTTGTCCGCTGGTCGCAGCACCCGCGGTGGACAAGGGAGCCAGCTAGAGAACGTGGGGACGGCTTTCGCATCTTTTTAAACGCCGTGGCATGGGCCAAAACCATTTGATGGCACTTGAGGGAACCATTTACACTATCGGCACCAGCACTCGCTCCGCGGAGGATTTCACGCGGCTGCTCACCAGCCGCGACGTAGCAGTTGTAGTCGACGTGAGGAGGTTCCCCTTCAGCAGGTTTGAGCACTTCTCTAGTGAAAATTTTTCCAGATTTTTACGACATGCCGACATCGATTACGTCCATATGGGGGAAGTGCTGGGAGGCTACCGTCGCGGGGGTTACCAGGCCTTCATTACCTCGTCCGAGTTCAGTGAGGGCATGGACAAGCTCATCCAAATAGCCGATAGAAGTATTGTAGCTTTGGTTTGTGCCGAGCGCCTCCCCTGGCGTTGCCATCGCCGCTTTATCGGTGCCGAGCTTGAGAAACAGGGATGGCGAGTTATCCATATTATTGACGAAGATAGGGATTGGCAATCAAAGAGAACTTCTGTGGGTAGAAGGAGCGCTCCCAGTGTGAGCAGATCAAAATATGTTTGAGACAAGGTTTACCAAAATGCTGGGAACCAAATATCCCATTATCGGCAGAACCATGGCATCCATCAGAGACGCTGACTTTGTAGCCGCTATTTCCAACGCATGGGGAGTAGATATGGTCTATATCATGTTCCAAACTAAGGAGTAATTCGCAGCGGCCATCCATCATGTATAGACCGCTGAAAAAGAGGTGCCCCCGAGGCCGACAGGTCGGCCGACACTTCGGCCTATAATCGGGGCCGGGGGTCTCCCCGATGTATCGGGGCAGCTTTAAAAAGTCCCCCAAGATGGGGGGATTAGTGGGTTGATTGAGACTATTTCAGCAGTCTCATTTAGAGCAAAATACAAATTTCTACGCCAAACCTATTGACAGATGGGCCTAAACGTGCTAGTCTCTGGTCAAATTTCCAAAGGAGGGTGTAATGCAAGCATACTGTATGAAGTGCCGGAAGAAGGTAGAGATCAAGAACCCAAGGTCGATAACAATGAAGAATGGGCGCCCAGCAACTCAGGGCAACTGCCCAAATTGCAACACCAAGGTATTTCGAATAGGCAAGTCATAAGATCGCTTTGTAGCGTTCCCAATTTAAAACGATACCGATAATCGATGTCTCAAATCTGGCAATTTATCGCCGGAATGTGATATTTCGGTTAAGAGGTGATTTATTATCGCTCCTGCGTCGAAGTGCTTGTAATATGGCGCAGGAGCGATATCATTTTTATGCTAGCCCTACGATGGCAATTGCGACTGTGCAAGCCGGTGGCATCCCCCCCATGTTATGGGTCAACCCTAACTTGGGGTTCTTTAACTGCCGTGGGCCGGCCTTTCCCTGAAGTTGCAGATACATCTCATATATCATCCTCAGCCCGCTAGCACCGACGGGGTGACCAAAACATTTGAGACCACCATCAGGCTGCACCGGCAACCCTCCATCGATATCGAAGAATCCACTCTCGATGTCATCCCTCATATGTCCACGCTTACTGAACTGGAGATCCTCCATAATCGTGGCCTCGGTTATTGAGAAGCAATCGTGGACCTCGGCCATGCTGATCTCCTCGCGCGGATTCTTTACTCCCGCCTCGGCATAGGCCGCCAGCCCAGCGCGATATGTCTCCTCCACATGGGTGAAGTCGTAATCGTTCCTCACCGGGCCTTCGGCAGGGCCCACGCACATCTGTACTGACTTAATGTAGACTGGATCAGTCCTGAACTTCTTCGCATCCGCGGCGCGCACTACAATAGCAGCTGCTCCGCCATCGCTCACGCCGCAGCAGTCGAAGAGACCCAGCGGCCAGGCAATTATCGGGGCGTTCATTACCTGATCAATGGTAAGCTCTCGGTGAAAATGGGCTTTGGGATTCATATTGCCATTATGATGGCTCTTAACCGAAACATGTGCCAGCATCCTCTTTCCCTCGTCCGGGCTGAGGTTGTAGCGGTCGAAGTACCTGGTTGCCAGCATGGCAAAGATGGCCGGCGCGGTGGTGGCCACACCTCCCACGCCCGCAGTACCCCCCGGGGCAGTGGAAATGAGGCCAGCGATGCCCATGTCCTTCAGCTTCTCCGCGCCCACCGCCAGTGCGATATCAACCGCGCCGCAGGCTACCGCATAGGCAGCATTTCGCAGCGCGTCTGTGCCGGTGGCGCACATATTCTCCACCCTGGTTATCGGCTTATACTGGAGCCGGAGGCCGGCCAGACCCAGCCCGGCCATTCCGCTCACCTCCTGCCAGTTCCCCACCCAGGCCGCGTCGATATCCTTGGGCTCGACCCCCGCATCCTCATAGGCCTCATAGGCAGCATCGACCATCAGGTCGCTGGAGCTCTTATTCCATAGCTCACCAAACTTGGTGCAGCCCATTCCAATTATGGCTATCTTATCCTTTATACTCTCTGCCATTTCACCCTCCTTTCTTAGCCTCTTACCGGCCGCGCTTTCCAGTAGTAGTTATGTATCCCGCGGTCGAAGTACATCTGCCGTAATACCATCTCCACCGGCATGCCCACCTTAACCTGATCCGGGTCACGATCGGTGAGCTCGAACCACCCGCGGCCACCGCCCTCGAAGTCTATGAACACAGGTGAGCCCGGCGGATCAATAACGTCCGCCAGTTGGTCGAGAGAATAGGTGAAGATATGGCCTTTCTTGTCGGAGAAGCGGTAATCCTCAAACTGATCCTTGGCCTGGCAGTAGTAGCACACCCTGATGGGCGTCATGCCGCCCACGCCGAAAGGCATCTGGTACTGTACATTGCCACAGACCTTGCACTTATCTCCGTAAAGGCGAAGGACTTCCTTACGGCTTCGCTTCAGCGCTGTCAGTGAAGTGTAGGGAATCTCCGGCCGGCGGGCGCGCTCCACGGTAACCAGGCCACGCCATCGAAGGTAGGTGGCATAATTGGTGAGTACCCGCTTCGATGCCAGGTAACCCTTGGTGGCACACCGGTCGCGCACCTTCTTATTCTTAATCGCATCCGTTACCTCGATGAGGAAGGCATCGGCACCGTTTCCATAGTTGGCAAAGAGGATCTTGTCACCTGGCTTGGCCTCTTCCAGAGCGGCGACAAGCATCATCATGGCCATCGCAGTCCCCGTATTGCCCACCGTCATAAAGAATGGCTCCTGGATCTGCTCCATGCCGAAGCCGAGCCCTACTGTCAGCTTCCCGTGCCTTCTTATATCGATAGGGGCACTAACCACTACCTTAGCGAAATCCTTGGCTTCAAGCTTATTTTTCTTCATCAACCCGGACATCGCCTGTGGAAGAATAGCTGAGTAGCCCTCATCGAGAACCATCCTATCCTCCCAAGAACGTATAAAGGTGTCACCATCGGCGCGCCACTCCCCAGCGAATTCGTCGGATACGAAGTAGTGGTCTGAAATAGCGGCTATAACATTCTTGTCTCCAATGAGAAGTGCGGCGGCTCCGTCACCGAAGGACCCCTCGACAAAACCGCCCGGTGCCGGCATACGAGTGTCGGCGGCAGTCACAACAATGCTCTCGGCCGATCCCGCCTTGACCGCATCCAGGGCCGAAGCGATAGCGATAGTGCCGCCCCGTAGCGAGTTGGCGAAATCGGCAGTTCGGATCTCGCTCCCCATATCGAGAGCCGTGGCTATAATGGTAGAACACTGCTTCTCTTTATATGGAGAACATGTGGTAGCAAGATACAAGCCACCGATCTTCCTGGGGTCGAAACCATGTAAACAGTCGTTGGCCGCTTCCCATCCCATGGTCACCGCATCCTCATCGTAGCTGGCCATCGCCTTTTCCCCCGGTATGGGGAAACCGCCCCAGGCTTTATAGATCTCCTCCCTACTTAGCCGATTATACGGGATATAAGCTCCGTAAGAAGTAATCCCAGCCATTTAAAACACCTCCTTATACATCTTTTTTTAAAACCCTTTTTTAACAATTATGGAGGCTATCTATAGCCCCCATAAACAGTGCTCACCATTTTTGGGTTCTGCTCCACGATCAACACGGTCACCTAGCCTATCACCTCCGCCTTAAATAGCTCATCTATGCGGGCCTTGTCGTAGCCGAGCTCGAGCATGATCTCCTCAGTGTGCTGCCCGAAGCGGGTGCACCAGTTCCTTACCTCGACCGGGGAATCCGAGAGCTTGTGCATCGAACCGACCTGCCTCACCCGCCCCATTGTTGGATGATCCGCTTCAATAATCATGCGGCGAGCGGTCAACTGTGGATCAGATTCCAGCTCGTCAATGTCATAGACCGGGGCAACACACGTATCCTTCTGACGCAGCAAGGCGACCCACTCATCCCTCGTTTTGGTCAGAAAGGTCTCCCTGAAATGGTTGAATATCTCCTCCCGCTTCTCTCCCTCGGCAAACTGATGTTCAATGAAACGCTCGCAACCCAGAAGCTCACACAGGTTAGTAAAGAACCACGGCTCTAGCACGCCTATGCTTATGTACTTTTTGTCCTTGGTCTGGTATACATTATACCAGGGATAGTGACCGGTAAACATCGTTTTGCCTCTTTCGGGGACCATTCTATTGTATAGATAAGGACTTATCTGTATGGAGGTTGCTTCCACCACCGCGTCCGTCATGGACATATCCACAAACTGCCCCCTGCCCGTCCTCTCCCTGGCCATCAATGCTGCCAGAATCCCGATAGCCGAAGACATTCCACCGGCAGCGAAGTCTGCAATTACGGTACCCGGAATAACCGGCGCACCGTCCGCAGGCCCTGTCATCCCCAATAGCCCACCGATCGATATATAGTTAATGTCATGCCCCACCAGGTCACGGTAGGGCCCATCCTGCCCGTAACCGGTCAGTGAGGCATACACAACCCGCGGGTTGATCTCTTTAATGGTATCGTAGTCAACCCCCAAGCGTTTCACCACCCCCGGCCGGAACCCTTCCATCACCACGTCAGCGCTTTTGGCCAAATGGTAGAAAATATTGCGGCCTTCTTCCGCCTTTAGATTAAGCCCTATTGCCCTACAGTTCCGGAATCCGGGCTGCATAGCCGGATCGAATAAGAACATGACCGGTCCGCCACGGCGTTCGGGATGAGCCTCATAGACCTTTATCACATCGGCACCGAGATCGCCCAACATATTGGCGCAAAAGGGTCCTGGCCCAAGCCATGCCATATCAATTATCCTTATCCCTTCAAGAGCAAGTGCCATTTTCACTAATCCCTCATTTAAACTGAATTCTCCGCTCCTACGCCGTTTTGCTCATTAATTCGGCTAAATCCAGAGGTTCACCCTTGGATGGTTCTCGCTTAAGACTGATAGCGCCTATGGGGCAAACGTCCTCACAAACGCCGCAGCCCATACACTTTACCTGGTCAACCATAGCTACCTCATCACCCATGCTGAGCGCATTGAAAGGGCAGCAGTCATCGCAACTACCACACCCGTTACAATCATCACTCACGTGAGCAAGATAACCCGAGGGCGCGAGAATAGGGATTGAACCCTCCAACTGGTTCCACATCTTTACTCCGAGGCAGCAACAGCTGCAACAATTGCAAAGGAAGTAAAACCTCTCGCCAACATCTTTCTTAAAATAGGCACAATGAACGTCACCTCTCTCATGTGCCGCTTCCAGGATACTCACCGCTTCCTCTTGAGAACTCTTGCGGAACGATGGGTTATGTTCAGCAATGAAGGAAGCAAATGGCTCCCCTATAATGAGGCAAACCTCCATTGGCGGGGGAAGGCAGGGTTTTTCCGAAACTTTGCGACAGGCACACGCTCCAACTGCAATCGACTGGGGGTTCATAAGAATTATATCTTTGGCTATCTTAAACGGGATCACCTGCTCGGGCGTGATTAAAGACAGGTCCGTTTTCTGGGTAACCAGCTGTATGGCGTCCTTTAACTTCATCACTTTCCCGTGATAGGTACTAGTAGCAAGATCCGGCGCCGTCTCCGCAACACGCTGGATGGAGGCCTCAAGCATCTCATCTATGTCTTTCTCGGGCAGCTCCACACGTTCCTTGGTGGGCAGACCGCATGCTTGGAGCGCATGGTACACAAAGTGTTCAAGATACTTCAGGTAAATATAGGCAGGGAAGAAGTCACTCTTGTCCTCTTCAGAGTAGAGATCATACAGCGCTTTGGTCGAATCATCCATCACTTACCACATTCTAAAACCACGTTGATTCATAGTCTTATAACTGACTACTAGCGGAATTATTTCTTCTCTTGCGATCGCCGCCACTGGACGTATAACCTGCAGCCCTCCTCTAACGAGACCTTGGGCTGCCATCCCAGATCCCTCCTCGCTTTGGAAGCATCGATGTGCATCCCCTGGTTGAGAAACCGTGCACCAGAACGGGTTAGATACGGCAGTTCCTTCTGCCGTTTCAACCGCGCCCACCCCTCCATCGATGCGCACCATAAGTAGCCGACTAAGTACGGTATAGTTATCTGAATCTTGCGCCCGCCTATAGCTCGTATCATGGCATTGCCATAATCACGAAACCAGATCACCTCCGGGGGAGCAATATTATATATCTCTCCAACCGCCTTATCGCTGGTGGCAGCAAGAATGATACAGTCAGCCACATCACTAACATGCACTATGGCCGTTCGGGGATTCGCCTTCCCCGGCCATACTACAATGGGCACGTTGAATTGACGGTAGGATTTATCGCTGAGGAGTCTATCCCTGGGGCCATAGACCATAGACGGCCTGACCACGGTGACCGAAATCTTTCCCTGTTTGTGCCATTCAAGAGCTAACTTCTCAGCCTGCAGCTTGGCATGGTCATAGAAGGTATCGTATCTGAAAGTAGATATCCCACAGGGTGTTGACTCATCGGCGGGTGTTTCCCCATAAGACTCCTCACCCATCACAGTGCTGGAACTGATATAGACAAAGCGGGAGACCCCATCCTCGGCACTGGCCCTAAGCATATTCTCGGTACCCCTTACGATGCAACACTCGAAGTCCGGCCATTCCCCCCACCCCGGCATCACCCTAGCCGCAGCATGAAAAACCACCTCCACCCCATCAACCGCGGGGCAGAGGCTATCACAATCCTCAACGTCGCCGAAGACAATCTCAGCCCCTGTAGTCTTCAAGTGACTAAGGTTGGATGTCTTGCGGGCCAGCGCACGCACCTCATGGCCCTTCTCGAGCAAGCGTTCAACAATATGGCTCCCCAAAAATCCCGTGGCTCCAGTAACCAGCGCCTTCATCATGCCCTCCTTAGCGAACCGCAGTTGTCTCTACGCCAATTAGCCTCCCCTTGCTCACACCACCCTACCGCCACTTCAAGGGAGAATAGCGCAGGATTAAGAGCAACCCAGAAGCCCGGCATTACCCTTCTAGAAAAAAGCGGCTACTTATAAAGCTTGGCAGCAAGATCGGATAGCCCCAGTTTATCCAGCTTCTCCTTTAACGGACGGCCGTTAGCATCCAGACCCCTTGCCTTGTAGTAATCCTTCAACATGAGTTCTACATTGGGCACAGAGCCCGCAGCCCCGCCATCAGGGTGTGGAGTCAGTATTCGCTTGGGCATTCGGTCATCCGCAGCCGTGACGCCCATGAGATTATTCAGACCCCTCTGGAGCATCCAGATACGTTCGCCACATCCCATGATCTCGTCGAGGTCGTAGTCAAAGCCTGTGACGGTCTTAAGCGCTTCGGCTATATCGGTAATACTTAGAGACATAAGGGAAAAATAGCACATCGTTACTGAATTCGACAACATCGCTATATTTTCACAAGTAACGTTCAACTCACCTTTGCCCTCGTCTGCTTTGGCATCATAGCCGCCGGTTATACCAACTTCTGGCCAGGTAGTCCAGCCAGACTCGATCGGGCCTATCGAAGATGCGACGTGACAGGCACCACGGTTGGAAGTCATGAAACTGAGGCCATGCCCATGGGTACCCCGAGCATCGTACTGAGGCATCTCAAGGCCCTTGATCTCGACTGTATAGTCCTCAGCATTCTTACCGATCTTCTTGGCTGCGCTCCGGCTGCCCTCCGCCAGCACATCGCCCAAGCCCTGCCGCTTGGCGATCTTTTCCATTATTGCCAGAACGTCATCCGGATTTCCCCATCTCAACTGGCCGCCATCGAGATCCTTGGAGGTGATAAGGCCTTTCTCAAAGCACTCCATCGCGAAGGCAATGGTGCCGCCGCAGCTTATGCTGTCCACGCCATATCTATTAGCCGTCTCGCCCATCTTCAGTATCGCGGCCAGGTCGTCAATCATAAGGAGGGATCCAAGTGCACAGATTGTCTCATACTGAGGCCCGGGCCCTTCCTCTCCCTTATAGGGTCCCTCTGCCACCCTGACAGTTCTCTTACACGCAATAGGACAGGTTAAGCAGGCATGTGGCTTGGTCAGATACTGTGCAGTAAGAGCGGTGCCACCAATCTTGGGACCGAAGGCACTACCATCCCCCACTGTAAAGTTCTTCACCGGCAGGACACCGGTTATGGCATTAACATCTGCACCCAGGGCTGTTCCGGCACTCTTAAGGCTCTGGGAGATGATGTTATCCTTGACCTTGTTAACAAGGGTCTTACGTATTTTAGCAAACTCCTCGGGGGAAGCTGCTTCAACCTTACCGGTGCCATGGACGACGACGGCCTTCAGCTTCTTGGAGCCCATCACCGCTCCCCCACCACAGCGGCCGATGAAGCCCCACTTGCCGTTCAATATGCACGCGAACTTCACCAGGTTCTCGCCCGCCGGACCGATCTCCACAACGTCCACCCTAGCCCCGTGCCGCCCTTTGATGATGTCGGTCGCTTCGTAACAGTCCTTGCCCCAAAGGTCGGCGGCATCCTTGATTTCTACTTTGTCGTCCTCGATAGAGATGTAGACAGGCTTGCTTGAGGCACCTGATATCGCTATACCGCAGTAGCCCGCCTTCCTTATCTCCGCAGCAAAACTGCCTCCAGCGGAGGCCTGCCCCCAGATACCGGTCTGAGGTGATTTGAAGGCTGCCACAAGGCGCGATGATGTAGGGAAGTTGGTTCCTGACAACGGGCCAGCCATTAGAAACAGTACGTTTTTATCGGATAAGGGATCAACATCGACGAGATCGCGGTCGAAAAAGAGTTTCGCTGCTAATCCGCTTCCCCCAATGAATTTGCGGAGCGTCTCCTTATCCACCATTGAAGTGGTAACCATGCCGGTAGTTAGATTGACCTCCAGGATTTTCCCTTGATAAGCTGCCATTTTCTACCTCCTCTCGCTAATGAATGCCTGACCGTGCGACCAGGCGAGACTGGCCTATAAATTGCGGCCAAGCCAGATGCAGAGAAAATATAACATTTACTCCAAGTGGCTGTCAAGAGACAATGGTCTTGGGTACTTGATTTTTTTTATGATGTGTTATAGGATAGTGCCGATTAAGGGTATTAAGACAGGTATATGATATAATTCCTTGACCAAGAAATGGCCGGTGTGTCGCATGTAATTTCGTATTATTAATTCCGGCGACGCTTGAAGTGTTGAACGCGAGATATACCACAATATGTAACAATTGCCCGGGGAGTGAAAAGAGACATATACTCCGTTTAATCGACAATATTAAAAACGTATTCGGAATGCAGTCCACTCCCGGCTGTATTTCGCTCCTAAAATACTAAGGTAGTATTCGGTAGTATTCCTACCTCCAGGGAAATAGTATTTGTAGCCAAAGGAGGTATAAAAAATGAGCGCGGATGAAAGATATGACATTGTTATTGTGGGTGGTGGACCCAATGGCACCACGGCGGCAGCATACCTGGCCAAGTGCGGGCTGAGCGTCTGCGTGCTGGAGGAGCGGTACGAGGCTGGCGGATCATGTGAGACAATAGAGCCCATTGCCGGGGCGCGCATCTATCCCCATGCCATGCTGATGTACGCATCGCCAGCCCCTGGATTCGAGCAGCTCGAGCTTTGGAAGTACGGCTTCCGCATGTCTTGGAGCCCTTTTGATCTTTTGAAGGCCAATAGCATTGGAATGGCTACCAGCGAAGGCCTTGTGCCATATGCTGAAAAGGACATGCTTGGCTTCGCCAAGTTGAGCGGCATGCTCGGTCAGCCCCCATTTATCAACGAGCTGCTCCGTGCCACCTTCTGGTGCCCACCCCATCCCCCCGAAGTGGAGGTGAATGCGGATACCATTCCCTACATGCAGGTATACAAGAAACACCAGCCAGATGTGTGGAGCGATGAGGTGCTCGACATGACCATGTTCGACCTCATGGATGAGCATCTGGAGAGCGAGTCCTTCAAGGTGACGCTTGCTTTCTCTGCGTGGGCGTCAGGTGCAGCCGGCCACTGGGAGGGCGTAGCCATCCCCGCCTTCCTCAGTGTTATTCTCCTCCTGTTACCCGGCAGGCTCAGCGTTCCCCGCGGCGGATTGCATGGCTATTTCCACGCTATCTTGCGCTGCGCCATCGACCACGGCGTGGTGATCCGTACATGCTGTCCAGTGGATGAGATAATTGTCCAAAATGGCCGGGCTGTGGGGGTACGCCTGAGAGACAACGCTGCCATTGGCGAGAAGACGATCTGGGCGGACAAGGCGGTGATCTCCGGGGTGGACTTCAAGCAAACGTTCAACAAGCTCATCGGGCCACAGCACCTGGACCGCAGCTTCTTGCAGAAGGTAAATGACATAAGCCTGAAGGGGGGAAGCCTCCTTGTTTCCACCTTTCATACCCACAAGCCTATCCAGTGGCGGCCTAAATTCAAGGCGATGGAAGAGATTGCGATGGGCCCCAACAAGATTCCCGCTGGTTGTGTCTTCCCCGCGGACACGCGGGAGATTTATTACGAGAGTGTAGCGGATGTAGACAGCTACAAAGGCAACCCAACTGTACCGCCGGAGAGATTGATATGGTTTCTCACTCCATCCCAGGCATGGGACCCCACCGATTGCCAGCACCACCACCCCAAGGGGCACATATCAGCAGCATTCGAGATTAATTTCACACCGCCTGAATATCACGTGGACGGTCCTGATGCTATAAATAAGGAAAAGGAGAAATGGAACGCTTACATCCGCCAGGCCATCGGTCATGCGTTCGAAGGCCTTGAGGATGACAACGTCATCCACCACTGGTCGTCAACCCCCCTTGAAGCCGAGTTTCGCAACACCGGCCTCATCGGCGGCACCTGGTGCGGCAGCCGCCACTGCGGCGACCAGCTGTGGACCCAGCGCCCCATTCCCGAGATGGCCCGCTACCGCACCCCCATCGATGGGCTCTACCACTGCAACCAGACAATGGGGCACCCCGGAGCGCTCTGTCTTATGGCAATCCCCTATAACCTGATGCACATCCTCATCGAGGACGGTATCGCCGAGCCCGGCGACTGGTGGTACCCCTCGCCGTATTACATACCGGAACAGGGAAAAATATCAGCGGTGCCCCGTAATAGAGTACAGGTATAAAATAAGGAGGAATCTATGGCAGCACAAGAAATTTTGGCGAAGCCATTTGAGGAGTTCCCCGATGTAACCGATTGGGATGTCATCATCATCGGCGGCGGCCCCAACGGTCTGATTACGGGGGCATACCTTGCCCGTGCCGGGGTGAAGGTAGCGGTGGTGGAGCGCCGCTTCGAGGTGGGGGGTGGGCTTTCGACGGAGGAGATCCTCTTCCCCTGCTACTACTCCAACGTGCACGCCATCTACCACCTGATGGTGGACTACATGCCAGTAATGAGGGACTTCAATCTGGGTCAACACGCCATTAACTGGATCAAGCCCAATGCCCAGACCGGCATGGTTTTCGCTGACGGCAAGTCCCTGCTGCTCACCCGCATGGCAGCGGACACCAAGGACTCCATCGGTAAGTTCTCCTGGAAGGATGCCAATGCCTTTGGCAGGATAATTCGCAAATGGAAAAGGATGGTAAATGAGATAGTGGGTCCCCTCACCTACCTGCCGGCAATGTCTCCCATGGACCTCTCGATCGCCCTGGAGAAAACCGAGGTCGGCCGTGAGTTGCTGGAGACCGCCGAGAGCAGCCCTCTGGAGATAATCAACGATGCATTTGAGAACGACCGCGTCCGCGCCCTACTTCTGTACGTCAGTTGCATGTGGGGGCTGGACCCCAGGGAGTCCGGTGTGGGTTTATTTGTCCCCCTCCTGATCGACCGGGGAATGAACAAGTGTTACTGCTACGGGGGCTCTCACAAGCTAGCCGGTGCATTGGAACGGGAGATCGTCAGGGGCAAGGGTATGGTCCTTGAAGCAGCAGAGGTGACAAATATCATCATGGAGAACGGGCATGTTGCCGGCGTCGAGCTAGCCGAGGGTCGAACCCTGCGCAGCAATGTGATTGTATCCAGCCTCGATCCTCATACCACCTTCCTCGATCTCGTGGGGAGTGATAACCTGCCCGGGACGTTGCAGGAAGCCGTTGAGGGTTGGGTCTATGACAAATGGAGCTTCAACACCCTGCATGTTGCCTCCGAGGAGCCGCCGCAATACAAATGCGACGACCCGTGGGTGAATGAGGCCTTCATGACCATCTTCGGCATTGAAAGCACCGACCAGTTGCTGGCACACTGGGACAATGTCGTAGCCGGCAGGGTAGATGATAATATTTTCGGCGGGCACGCCACCTGCGAGACCTTCCTCGACCCCCACATGACCCGAATGCCTGGAAAGCACGTCTCCTTCTTCCAGATGCACGCCCCTTATGAAATAGAGGGCGGTTGGGAGCGGCGGGGTAAGGAACTGGAGGAGGAGATTCTCGTCAAATGGCAGAAGGCAGCGCCCAACTTCACCCGTAAACAGATAATAAACACCAACCTCGAGACCCCGGAGGACATTGAGATCCGTTTCCCCAACATGCGCCGTGGTTCTATAAAGCACGGCGACTACCGGCCTACGCAGCTCAATACCTTCCGCCCCAACGTGGATTGCTCCGGCCACAAAACACCCGTCGAGGGCCTATACGTGTGCGGGGTCTCCACCTATCCCGGAGGCCTAGTGCTCGGCGGGTCTGGATACCTAGCCGCTAACAGGGTGGCCGAGGACATGGGTGTTAAGAAGTGGTGGAAACCTACTCCTGAGATGGAGCGTTTCACTAAGACATATATGGTATAACCACCATGAATAGTAATTATAGGGAGGATTAAGATAATTGGCCTTACTAGGCCTAAAGCGATGTTAACACTGGGCGGTTTTCTTTAAATACAAGTGCCCACTATAGACTATAGATTAGGGTTGAAAGGGGCAGGTTACCCTGGTTGATAGCCGATATGCTGGAGTTTACCGACCTGACGGAGTGCCTCCGCTCTGTGCCTTGGAGTATTGACAAGGCAGCGGGGGCTTGTTTTTTTGGCCGTAAGGCAGTAGGATATAATATCTGCGGTACTAGGAGGTAAAAATGAGTGATGCAGAAAGGTACGACGTTGTTATCATCGGTGCCGGCCACAACGGCACAACGACAGCGGCCTACCTGGCCAAGTGCGGGCTAAGCGTCTGCGTGCTGGAGGAGCGCCCTGAGTGTGGCGGAGCGCAGGAGAATACCGACCCCATTGCCGGGGTGCACATCAGTCCGCACGCAGTGGCACTATACGGGGGAGCGGCCCCCGGCTGGGAGCAGCTAGAGCTGTGGAGGTACGGCTCCCGCATGGACTGGTCAGCCCAGAGGCTAAGCGGAGAGGGATTCGCTTCAGGTACACTGTTAGGCCTGCTTTGCAAAGATGGAGTCTCCTTCGCCAGTGCAAAGGACTTTGAAGGCTGGCTCACGCTGAGTGGCACCCTCGGCGGCTTCTGCCAGGAGCTGCTGCGCGCAACCTTCTGGTGTCCGCCACATCCATCGTATGTCGAGGTAAACGCCGAGACCGTCCCCTTCATGCAGGTCTACAAAGAGCGGCTGCCACAGGTATGGACGCCGGAATTGCTGGAAATGGACATGTTCGATCTCATGGACGAGCATATGGAGACCGAGCCCTTCAAGATATACCAGGCATACATAGCCTGGATGTCGGGGGCCGCCGGTCACTTCGAAGGTATGGGCATCCCCGCCTTGGAGAGTGTGGTAGCCGCCACACTGTACACGACAGGAGCTGTCCCCATGGGCGGCATACACGGCTTCTACCATGCCCTCATCCGCTGCGCTATAGCCCATGGCGCAGTTTTTCGCACATGCTGCCCGGTGGATGAAATAATCGTAAAGAACGGTCGAGCCGTGGGGGTGCTCCTCAGGGATAATGCAGCCTGGGGCAACAAGGTCAT
>DATKYK010000007.1 GCA_035528575.1 Dehalococcoidia bacterium
TCCTTACTTTCAGAGCTTCCTCGAAAGCGTTGATTGCCTTCCTGCAGTTCTCTGCCTTAGCCTCCACCCCCGCAAGAGTGCTATATGCAATCCCGAGATTGTTCTGAGTCATTGCGTAATCCATTGGGAAGCGTTCAAGAGTCCTTACTTTCAGAGCTTCCTCGAAGGCGTTGATTGCCTTCCTGCAGTTCTCTGCCTTAGCCTCCACCCCCGCAAGAGTGCTATATGCAGTCCCGAGATTGTTCTGAGTCAGTGCGTAATCCATTGGGAAGCGTTCAAGAGCATACACTTTCAGAGCTTCCTCGTAGGCGTCGATTGCCTCTGTAAGTTTTCCTTGCTTGTCTACATAATATTGTGAAAGTTCCCAATATGCATCTCCAATTTTTTTCTGTGTTTGGCTTTTCAAGTTTGGATCGGTTTCAAATTCTAATATCCTCTTATATATAGCTATAGATTCACTATAGTAGTCCGTGATTTTATTAACATCTTTCCAATCTGTTTTCTGGGCTAAAGATACATACAGAGAGGCAATAGTACTATATATTTGGGAAGGTATATTAGTATCAGATGCTTTCTCTAAAGTTCCTATCTCTTGAACAGTATTCTTTATATCATCAACGCCAAACTCTCTTATCCCGCCATAATATTCTGATATTTTAATTACCACCTCGTGAAATTCTTGTAAGTAATCAGGGCCAATCATGCCAGTTCGTTTTAAACTTTGCTTATACTCATCAACTATCCTTGACATCAATTTTTCTATTGATTTCTCTATCACATTGCTGGGATATTTAGGATTATCTAATGAAACATCCTTATTGACTATTTCTACATGCAAACCCTGAAGGTCCGAAATATGAGCGAAATTGCCGAGAGTTGGCTCCTTTAATTCCTTAAACTGCTTTTCAGTCAAATTTACCTCTTTACAGCCTTGTTGGCAAAAACTCTTCACCGCTACAGTAGCCTTCTCATCTTGAAGAGGGATAAGAGGCTTCTTTTTACCTATCAATATACCAAATTCCAGTAAAACATTGGGTCTCAGACCATCGAGAATTACAATTCCCAGAGCACACTCCTCTGCTAACTGTTCAAATGTTTTTCCATAATGATCGAGTGGTTTAATTTCATCAGATAAAAACACAACTTTGAATCCTTTTGTGGGTAGGAGTTTTTTAAGAGGATTTAAAATATGGTTAATGCCCTGAACATGCTTCTCATCAGAATGGACTACGATACACGGTATTTCTCCTTCAACACTTAAAGTAGAGAGAGTTTTAGTTTCAACCTCTTTCTCTCCCTGTAACATTTTTTGGGGCTTTATCTCATCATTCATAGGTGTTTATTAAACCTCCTATCCGCCAAGCAAAATGACTCTTAATATCCATATAGATGAATTCTAGATTCGACCAATCCGTAAATCTTAATATAATTGTATCATCTACGACAATAGCTGTTAAGCTTGGTATAGCGGCTTGCAACCTAATTAAGGCATAAGCTCAAGCGTCCCCTGGAATATACATCAGGCATATCTGAACGTCGCTAGAATGTTACCGGGTGTACAAATTGTCACGTCGTACAATCGATGGTTTTGGTAGCCATGGTTAAAAACCGTCTCGTCTTGATAAGCGAGAATGCTTATAATAGAAATGCACGTCGTTGAGATGAGGCAGAACAGATGGAAGACGATATAACATAATGAGTCGGGGTAGGAAGGAGGAATGTCGATATGTCAATATTTACTAGGGTGTTAAGTGAATTTGATGAGAATGATGTAAAGGCTTTGGATGAAGCACTCCGAAAGTTTGCTAACTATAAGAAGCATTCCGGATTGCCAGATTATTCCCCAGGATTTGTAGCATACACACCTATCCTGAGTTTTGCACTCCTCAAATCACAAGCTGCAGTGGAAAAGCTAACAAGTGTCCTTATAGTTCTTACTTCCGTCTTAGCAGTTCTCGCCTTTGCGCAAATTGGACTCATGGTATGGCTGGTAATACATTAGATAGGTAACGCCTACCTTGCTGAGATTAGGTGTGAAAGAGGCCGAGAGATATCTGCTTTAAATAAAGTTTAGTATGATAGAAACAGGAATTATAGCTGCACACAAAGCCATATTGTTCATCGGAGGCCTATTTAGAGGTCTAACGCAAGATCTTAATTCTCAAATCAGCCCATTTCGACCCCGCCCGTAATAAGCAAGGCGACGGGAAATCCCATCGCCGTCTTCTTGTATTTTATCGGAGTTCTGCGGTTTAGGAAGGCGTCTTGTTCACACCTTGTTCACACTTAGCTACGATATTTGTTCACACCTAACCACACCTGGCCACACTTGGCAACTGAAAATCGGCCACACCTGGCCACACTTCGTAGCTGAAAACCGGCCACATCTGGCCACACAGTGGCCACACTTAGCTGCAAATTCTGGCTACACCTGGCTACACCTTGGCTACACTTAGCTACAAAAATCGGCTACACTTGGCTACACTTGGCTACACCTGGCTACACCTGGTAGCTATTTTAGGTGTAGCCTGTGGCCATCTTCACTGAAGTGGCCTTCCGTGCTAATATGGTCGTAGAGGTTCATTGATATGAATGAAGGTAGTAACTTCGTTAGCACCGTAATACAATTTGCTTTCTCACTTTCAGATGCCCGCTCGAGGAGGAAGCGGATCCGTGAACAGGCAGAGTCTGCGCAGGCGTTACTGGATAAAGTAGCTGGGGTCGCTACCCTTGAACCCCCCATGCAGTCCCCGAGGAACCCTATGAGGATCATCTACTAGAGGAAGGCACCGAGGACATAGTATCAGGGACTTCCCAGATAAGCGCTGCCGGCAAGGCATGCATTCCCTTGGGTGTTCTATATATATTTGACAACTTCAATTATAAGTGATAAGGTACTCCAACCCAAAATAATTGGGGAGAAAAATAAAGGAGGTACTGCGATGCCTGTAGCAAAGGATAGAGTGAAAGGACTTCTGACTGATAGAGTGAAAGGGTATCTGATTATTGGTTTCCTTTTTGCACTTCTTGCCCTATCCATTCTGGCAGATCTGTCGTAATAGCTAAGGTTTGGAATGACGTTATAGCCAACGATATTATATCCAGCAATTTAACTGAACTAATCCTTTAACCAAAGGCTTCTCCAGGCTCGCTGTAGCAGATATAAACGGTAAACTCTATCCGTACTTTTCTGCAGTTGTCTACACTTTCTACACCCAAAACAAATACAAACTGTAGACAAGTGTAGACGAAGTGTAGACAGGTGTAGATAAAAACTTACCAAAACCACAGTATTTGGTTCAAAACAGAAAGAGCTGATTGAATCCCACTGGCCTCTTTTCTTACCAGGCAGCGAAATAGCCATAGAAAGGACTGAGGATCGGGTTATCGGATCAAACAACATGGCTTAAAGTTAGCTTCTCAGAAGGAGCGTCATGGTTGGGACTATGTGGCTTAATTTCTCGATAATATCATATCTTTGGTATTTCCGTTGTTGACAAATTGCATCAACCCTAAAAGTGCTGAACGAGGGCTGGGTTGGGGAGACTCTTTCACTTCTCCTCTCGCCCCATCAACTCTTGTCGTCGTCGACGGTACTCAATAATGGGCCGATCGGCCTGTATCAATTGCTCACCAATCTGCAACCCCGAAGCTTTGGGTCGTTGGGTTACTACAACTCTTCGGTCCTGGTGTGCAATTAGCAAGTTGAAGGGCATGGCAAGTCGGTTTATCAGTTGACGTATCAATGGCGCGCCGACAAACTTCTGATAGAATCTGAGATAGAGCAAAGTATTTTCTCCATCTACGGGCACAAACGCTGCTAGTATCCGCATCTTCTTGCTAATGTGGTTCTGCCACAGGTTGGGGAAGATAAACTCCAGTTTGAAATCCTTATTTGGGTCTGGGACGGGCACTTCTTCAGGTTTGCGTGGAGGCGTGCTATCGTCAAGACGGTTGTAAAAATAGACGAAAAACATGTCTTCAGATACCCATTCCATGCCAGGCCCGTCTACGAGAGTAAGTCCTCCACGGCCAATGGTGTTGTGATGGACGAAAGGTAAGTGAGCCACATCGAGTTGATTCTCGATCACTCGAGAATAATGAGCCTGCCAATGGTCGTAGGTCTTAGCGTAGGAGAAGTCTTCGTCTATGTCATTAAAAAAGCGCGGCGGTCTCAATACCGCGGGCTGGTTATCGCCCCACCAGATCCAGATAAGATCATGAGCCTCATGGGTGGGGTAGCTGTTAATCCGGAAGCGCTCATGAACAAGTGAATTTCTGCCATTGGCAGGTATTCTGACGACACGCCCCGAGCGTTCATACTCGAAACCATGGAAGGGGCACTGCAGGTGATCATGGATCACCTCGCCTTTGCTTAACTGGACACCGCGGTGGACACACTTGTCGTGGAAGCAACTTACCGTTCCTGTACCGTCTCGCCAAAAAACCAATTTTTCGCCCATGCGAGTTACACCGATGGGTTTATCTCTTACTTGGCTGGAATCCATTACAACATACCATAGGTTTGGAATCATACTGTCCTCCTTACATCATAATGCTGAATATCTGACCTAATGATATGATAGCATATATAGCTTGTGAGTCTGCATTGTGGAGGAACAAAATGACGTTTTGTTGCTCCTGCCATTTTGCCCAATTCTGCTCGAAAACGGGGGTTCCTGAAGTGGAATCCTCTTGATTCTCCACGAGTTAAGGTGTCGATATCGCGTTTTAGATCCTCTGCAGATACAAAACTCAGACTCCTTTACTTCTGATCACGGTGTATTGTACTCGAAATCGGCAACCTATTACTGCGCCACGCTGCCTCTGTGTATTGACAAGCGGCTACGGTTGTGATACAAAATATAGTGGTATTACGTATAGGATGTAATTCCTCATATGCTGATTCAGCATGCTGAAACAAGGGGGGAAATAAAATGAGGAGACTTGTACTTATTGGGACCATATTAGCATTGTTAATGTCTGGTGGCATTGCCGTAGCCCAAGGGGTTGATAGGTTTCCAGCTAATATAATACCCTCTGGAGAAGATATATTAGTTCCTTCTGAGGCAATCGACCACTCAGATACACTGGAGGCCATTACAATTGTTCACTATTTAGAGGGTTTTGGAAAACCCATCACCGAATGCGGTAACCAAATATGTGAACCAGGCGAAAAGAAAAGTTGTCCTAGCGATTGCGGCGGAAATGGAAATGGTGGAGGAGATAAGGTCCCTGATTGCTATAAATTTATGTCAAAGGGAGCTAAGTTAAAGAATACAGAAGACCTCTACATCCATCCTCTAGTAGACCTTAATGTGATTGGCTCTTCAGCCTTAGAATGGGACCAGAATACTTCATTTTCTCTTTTTGGCAGCCAGACAAACGATCCAGAAGCCAATTTCGATCCTGTCCTTATGCCAGATGGGAAGAACGAGTTTTCATTCGGCAATTATACCACATCCGGTGTTATAGCCGTAGCAAGAGTTTGGGGTTATTTCTCTGGGCCGCCGCAAAACAGGGAGATTAGTCAGTTTGACATTATGTTTGACATAGACTTTGTGTGGGGCGATGCTGGGATGGACCCTTCGGTAATGGATTTACAGAACATTGCAACCCACGAGATAGGTCATGGTCTTGGCCTAAGTGATTTATACGAGGATGCGTGTAGCGAAGTGACAATGTATGGTTATTCTTCTGAGGGAGAAATGAATAAGAGATCTCTTGAACTAGCCGACATCGCTGGCCTTCAAGAGTTATATGGGGAATAACAGTAGCCACTTTCTCGTGCTAGCTACATATAATGAAACAAAGCCCCGGGATATGCCGGGGCTTTGTTATTGTCTTGTTGTCTGCCATCATCCATTACATTTGTACTGCAATCCGTACACTCGATGCGCTATGTAACTGCGATAAAAGGTAATACACACGTATGGAGCGGATTTGCGTTAAGTGAACCAAATGCTCTTTATTGTATGTAGTCAGAGAAAGTGGGACAGTTAAGCCTTCAGAATTAACGGACACCTAGAGGCTGCTGCCCCGCTTCCTAGCGTTGCTATTATAGTCCTTTCTTACTTGTAATGTCCTGCTCTTTGCCTCCTTTCTTTTCTGTATTACCTGGCGATGTCGGAGCTGGCGGGATTCGAACCCGCTACCTCTTGACTGCCAGTCAAGCACTCTCCCAATTGAGCTACAGCCCCAGATGTGCTCCCATGTTGGCCATACTATAGGATGTTCTAAAAGGAGATCCGTTGCCAGGTCAATCCCACCCCCCACTTTTCCCATGGTTCCAGCTCAAGTGTCCAGATTAGAAGGAGGCAGCTGCCTTGAAAGGTTCTCTCAAAGCCTTTCTCCGAGTTTGATATCGTCTCTATGGGGAATCTCCACAGCCTCACCGGTTGCCCCACCGTCAGGCACAAAGCAAGCCCTAGAACCGGGTCCGTTATATAGATATTCTCCACATCGGACACATCCTGAATTTCGGCTAACCGGCGACGTTCACCTCGCCACGCGGACGCGGTGTAATGACAATGCTTACGGTGACCAGCTTCAGTTAAACTCAGATTCCACTCGGATGCGAAAACGCTGGCCAACGGGGCATCAGTCATATTGGTCAACCGATACTCTACCCTTACCTTCTCATCCGCAGCCTCAATGTCCAGAACCTTCTCCACTTGCAAAGGCAAAAAACTTCCATCGAACCATACGTGTCCGTCCCGCTTCAGACGCACAGTCAGGCCACCTTCTACACCCTGCACCGTAGGCTCATACGGTTTATTGACGAAATCTCCCGTTTCCTCGTAAGAGTTACGCAAGAAATCTTCAATAGTGGTGCCAGCACCTAAGAAATGGTCGATGAGTGAAGCTCGCCGGTACCAGTCATAGTGCAAATGCTGGTCGAGGCCCTCTTGCTTGGCCCGGACAACTTCGTGAATCGTCCTGACCTCATCGGCAGGCCGCTCAAGGCGTCCTGCGTGTTTGCACTCAGCCTCAATAAGCGCCTGGTGGTATGCCTCCGGCCGCCGCGTCATCACCGCTCCCAGATTATGCTTCAGCCTCCGAACGTCCCACTCGAAAAGGGATGCCCCGTCGGCCAGGTCCAGGTAAAGGTTCTGGGCCTCTCCCTCAATCAGAAGCTCCTCCACACCATCGCTGTCAAAATCAGCCATCTCCCACTTAATCCAGGGTTGCCCCTCGTGCAGGACCTCATCGGCTGCGCTCTCGGCAGCGATGAGGTGACTGTAGATCCCTTGACGGAGATGATTCAGGTACACCCCCCCGAAGACACCATGCCAATAAGGGCAGTTACATTGACCTTTCCACAGCTCATCCATGCCGGCATCGCCCTCGGTCATGCCGCGCGCCTGATATACCGCACGGTGGACTCGCAGCATCTTCTTATGCATTACGTTTATCTCGGGGTATTTCGCCAGGAAGTAACGCCAGAAGCCGGCGTGCATATACCTTACGATCTCATGATGCCCATCTGCCTCCAGCTGCTTCACCAGTTGGCTGAACTCGTATGAGCTGGAAGCCGGTAGCGCCCACTCCTGCATTTCGGCATATGAAGCGGTTGGCAAGTAGACCATCCCTATAGGTCCATGACGCTGCACGTACTCGCCCAAGGGGATGGTCTTGAGCCAGGAGCTGTTCTCCTCCACAGCGTTTAGGAAATCCTCAACCCATCCATCCTCCCAGCAATATTTATAGGTCTGAGGCCAGATGCCGAACTTCTCACCGTCGTCTCCCATGACTACTATCTTGTCTCCGTCCTCCGTTGCCCGGGAACGAAGGTGCTCGATCACCTGCTCCACCTTCAGCCAGGGGATAGAATAGCGCAGCACCTTGCTGCTGGCGAAGACCTTGAGCGGGTGACCTTCCTCTTCGGTGACATGGTAGCCGCACAAATCATCATACTTAAGGCCTGCCATAATGAAGTGATTATCATCGACTACGGTCCACTCCACGCCAGCCTCGGCAAGGGGCTTCGGTAGTTGGGGCTCCCACACCCGCTCGGCAAGCCACAGGCCGGTGGGGGAGAAATTGAACTCATCGCGAATGGCAGAGGTTAGCTTTGCGATCTGTCCCAGCTTGTCTGCATCCGGGATTATGGGGAGTATCGGCTCATAGTAGCCACCCGTCATGATCTCAACCTGGCCTCGCCCTACAAGGCCTGCGATGCGCCTCAGGAAATCAGGCTCGTTCTCCCGCAGCCAGTCGAGAAGGCAGCCGCTGTAATGAAGGGAGAGGTGGACACCGGCATGCCTCTCCAGCGCCTCGACCAGAGGCAGGTAGGCATGTCGATATGCCAGCTCGAAGACGTGTGGGAAGTTGTCTGTCGGCTGGTGGTTGTGAATAGCGAGGCCGAGGTATACGCTTTTCACCCCTCACCCGGGTTCATGAAAGTGCTCATCAGAATATCCGGGAAGCGCGGTTGGTAGATACACAAGAAATTGGCCTACTACATCCTGCTGCTACCTATCCAGGTGTCATGAATATCTTATCTACGATCTTGTTTCTCAGGTCTCGCGCCGCAACGACCCGATAGTAATACTCTTTCTTGTCCTCATCGCCGCAATCGCTCATGCTTATGGCTTTATAGGCATTCAAGATTACCTCACGTTGCTGTTCCAACCCCTTATCTATCAGGTTGATATCCCACATCGGTCGCCTGCTCGCCCACCAGAACTGGCAGCTGTGGAGGGCAGCATCCAGAAGCGCCCTGGCGATATGGGCATAGTGCTTGGTGGCATCGCTCTTCGCCTCTTTTATCGCCTTGTTTACCATCGCCATGGCGATCTCCAGGTGCTCCCACTGAAACTGATGGATGGCATTGTCCTTATTCTTCCACAGCGGATAGGGGTTGCCGGCCTCAATGTCATCATTGCTGGTGCTCCAGGAGGAGGCCTTCGGTTCGACTGCAAGACCGCGTGGAAAGATATCAAGAAGTCCGCTTATAGTTACCGCTTGGACTTCCCTGGACTCCGCCATCTCACGTGCCTGGAACAAGCCCCCGTGCTGCTGTGCCAATGCCCTGGCCTGCGTTGGGCCACGGGGAGAGACCATGGCTAACTGAGGGCCTTCCGCCGTCTCCGCTCCATCCGCCTCATCCGGTTCCAGGGTCTCATATACTTCGGCCAGGAAGAGTTTTTCCCAGTCCTGGATGTGATGCCCAAAGGTCTCCGCATCCATAGCGGTGATGACATAGACATCATCCGCGCCTTCCCCGCGCAGTTCTCGCAGGTGGCCAATGAAACCGCCAGCGTCGATATTTTGAAAGCTTATCTTGTTGCTCAGAATGTCATCACGGAAGAAGACCACAAGCCTTTCCCCGCCGAGGGAAATCTCATGAATAACGTTCATGGGCCATTCTACGGGGCAGGCCACCCCGCTCACAATGACCCACTGATGACCTGTGTCGAGGATAGGCTTCACGATCTCCTCACCGTAACACATCTCGGGAGGGAAGAAGCCCTTGGGTGAGTACGCCTGTCCAAAAAATCGCCTATTGGTCTTAGTGTTTTGGGTTATCTGCCTTCGCATCTCCTCCTGGGGAATGAGAGGGAGGATGGGATGGTACTTTCCCGAGCCGGTGAATTCCACCTGACCGCGTTTGGCCAGCTCCCGCAGCCCCTGGATCACATCGTTAAACCCGTGGTCATAGAGCATCTCGGCGAGCACGGCGGTTATGTTTACCGTGACCTTGGCATAGGGAAGGTCGCGAAAAAGCTCGACCAGAGGCCTGTAGGACTCATCGCACACCTTGCGCAGCACCCAGTGGAGCTGCGTTGGTGGCTGGTAGAAATGCAGTAGCGGTGCCCAGTAGATCATAGATTCACCGTTGGTCACTTTGCGACCGACTAGGGCATATGGATATGGTGTCAACACACCATGCTGATCACGCGGCGCCAGACAGGAGGGCCGGGGCAGTGCGGTGTCTACTCCTTAGCCTCTTCGGCCGCAGCGGCCTTGTCAGGACTCTTCCGGCGCTTCCACCCCAGCATCACCAGGAGTTCCCCGATAGCAGCATCGCTCACCGCCGTCTCGTCAAGGGGCATGCCTGGGTGTAAGCGATAGTGGTTCTTCCTGCCATCCCTGGTCTTAGTAATGTATCCCGCTTCTTCGAGGCCCTTAATAATGTTGTGTGTTGCCCTCTCGGTGATGCCGACAGCATCACCGATCTCTCTGGCTGTGCTGCGCGGATGCCTTGCAATGGCGGCCAAGACCAGACCGTGGTTTGTGATAAAGCCCCATGTAGCCATTTTTAAAAATCGTCCCAAATTGGTCTAAAAAGTACTTGACAAAAACTAAATGTTATGCATAATAATGCATGAATATTGTTTCATGTCATGTTAGTTTAGCATTTTGTCTCCAGTATTATGGGTCGTGTAAAGCATATCATGCATATATTATCGTGCGATGGGCTTCCTGCAACACATTTCCTACATAATGACGGTAGTATTATTTCACAAAACCAGTAGAGTGTCAACCTCTCCGAATCTTGAGGTAAATGAGGAGTACCTGTGATGTTTAAAACAGTTGCCACTATTACTAAGAGCCTGGAAGACTACCGGCCCATCGCGGGGGATGAGACGATTGAGGAGCTTAAGGCACTGGCTGTACCACTTCGGGGGGCCAAGGTACTCCATGGTCTCCAGCCCCCTCCATGTTCTCCAGCCCCCATTGTATGGTCGTAATGGCCCCTTTTTATTACTGTAGAACGGCATTACCATGCCTAAATTTATATGTAGGTGCTGAGATGAGGCAGACAAACATTACCCCCAAGAACACTGAGTTCGTGCTCCTTTGCTTTGAAGGGCCGGACCGCTACTCCCAGGCCGGTGGCCTGGGAGTACGAATAGACAACCTGTCAGCCACCCTGGCGACGATGGGCTTCAACACGCACCTGTTCTTCGTCGGCGACCCCGCTCTCCCGGGTGAGGAGCTGAGGTTCAGGGGCAAGCTCTCACTGCACCGGTGGTGCCAGTGGATCAGCAAGTATTATCCCAATGGTGTGTATGAGGGGGAGGATGAAAAGCTCTATGACTTCAACGAGTCCCTCCCATGGTTTATCAAGGAACACATCGTCAAACCAGCGGTGGCCAAGGGTAAGCTGGTAGTGATCCTCGGCGAGGAGTGGCACACGGCGGAGGTGATGTGTCGCCTCAGCGATGCCTTTTTTAACGATGGCCTTAGGGACAATGTGGTGATGTTCTGGAATGCCAACAACATCTTCTCCTTCCACCGCATCAACTGGGGGCGGCTCAACTACACCACCACCATTACTACGGTGAGCCGGTATATGAAGCACGTCATGTGGAGGATGGGGCTGAACCCCCTGGTTATTCCCAATGGGATACCGAAGAGCTCGCTCGGCAAGGTTGACTACAGGGAGACTGAGGCGGTGAGGGAGGCCCTCGGCGCGGACCTGGTGCTGTGCAAGGTGGCTCGCTGGGACCCTGACAAGCGGTGGAACACGGCCGTGGAGGCCATCGCCAAGCTCAAAGAGAAGGGCATAAAGACAGTGCTTTTGGCCCGGGGTGGGATGGAGTCACACGGTGAGGAGGTGCTGTGTAATGCTCGATCGCTGGGCCTCACCGTTGGGGAGGCGAGGACCAAGCAGGGCTCGCCTGACGGCTACCTGGCAGCGCTGCAAGAGGCCGCCCCGTGTGACATCATCGATATCAAGTTCCACATGCCCCTCGACTTATTGCGCGTGGTGTACCGGGCTGCTGATGGCGTGCTTGCCAACAGCGGACATGAGCCTTTCGGCATCGTGGGGCTGGAGGCGATGGCGGCCGGAGGGATTGCCTTTACCGGCTGCACCGGCGAGGACTACGCCATCCCCTTTGTAAACGCCTTTGTTCTGGAGACAGCCAACCCCATGGAGATCGTGGGCTACATGATGTACCTGCGGGACTATCCCAAAGAGTGCACGCGAATTCGAGAGGCGGCGAGGCGCACTGCCCGCTACTTCACCTGGGAGGCTGCTGCACAGAACTTGATCAGCAAGCTGGAGAACCAGGCCCGGATGCAAGAGGCCCTGGGTGGCAAGCCCACGCCTCTCGAGCCGCAGTTTGCGCTGTCCAAGTTGCCCCCGGAACTGGTCGCCACCACACTGAACCACTACTAAAGGCGAAGGAACTAGCTGATATGGCGCAAGACTTAGTGATCTACACCGTGGTGCACCAGCCGCGGCGGCTCAAGCTACCGGCGCAGCCCATCCCTGAGGGCGCTGCCCCCGGGGATATCGAGCGCTGCCTGTTCGACGAGCAGCTAAACGAGGAGTACTTCCGAAAGGTTGCCACCTACTGCTACTATCCCGCTACCGAGATGTTTCTCCATCTCGCCGATGGGGGTGTGAAGTTCTCGGTAGGATTCTCTGTCTCCGTGTTGCTGCAGACCGGAGCGTGGGATCGAAAGCTCTTCCACCTGTTCTACCAACTGGTGGCGCATCCCAACGTGGAGCTCGTCAACGTCGAGCCGTATCATAGCTTCCTCCCACTCATCGACCTCCGCATGTTTGCCCGCCGGATGTCGTGGGCCCGCAACCACCTGGAGAAGGCCCTGGGCAAGAGGCCTGAGGTAACTGATACCACCGAGATGCTCATGTCCGACGGTATCTACCACGCCCTGGACGGGCTGGGCTTCACTGCCGCCTTCCTCGACGGGCGACCATCGGTCATGGAGTGGCGCGAGCCGACCCACCTCTATCACAAGGGGAAGGACATGATGCTCCTGGCACGGCACTTCGAGCTTAGCGATGATGTCGGCTATCGCTTTTCCAACAAGGGCTGGTGGGGCTATCCACTTCTCGCCGATACCTATGCCCACTGGCTGAGGGAAGCCACGGGGGATTTCGTGGTGCTGGCGTGGGACTATGAGACCTTCGGCGAGCATCACTCCCGGGATACCGGCATCTTCGATTTCACGACACGCCTGCCTGAGGAGTTGGCGAAGCGGCGGATAGGGACGCTGACACCCAGTGAGGCGATCGCGAAGTACCGGGAGCGAAGCTACCACCTGCCTTTACCGGCATTTCCCTGCACCTGGGCCGGCGAAGGAGGAATTGAGTTCTTTCTGGGAAACGCTGCACAGCAGGCCGTATTCCAGCTAATGCTGCAAGCCTACAACAAGGCCCTACTAACCAAGAATCATCGGCTGATAGACCTCGCCCTGTGGCTGGTTCAATCGGACAACCTCCATCTTATCCAGTGGTTCGGGCGCTCAGGATCGGAGGCCGAGGTATCTGCCTACTTCACGCCGAAGGAGTGGTGGGGGATGGGGCCATCGGGCATCGTGTGGGAAATGCAGCAGGTATACAAGAACTTCATCCGAGCCCTCGACGCGCACCTTTAGAATATTTATATATTCATAAAGATGTACTCGACAATTTTATATCACACGAGCTATGCAAAGTCAAAGCTACATGATAGGGAACGAATCTCCGATTAGGATGCAATTTAGCTATAGAACTAAAAACGGCACTAATCGGATTAGCTAAAACGAGAAGGTCGAAATGACTAATAATTACACGGAGTGGTTTGGTCAAAGTGCCTGGGTTTACGCCGATGAAGATGGGGATTTCTTACCCAAGCTCTTGAATACGATGAAAGACCACTTCCGAGGCTACGCCCAGTGGCAGAGCAACATTCATCTTCAGGAATACCCTCAATATCTATGCTCTGCTAAGTTCAACGGCGGTACGAATGATATCGTACACCTCTGGCGGGACGGTCAGACCTGGTGGCAAATATCAGGTGAATTCCGCGCAAAAGAAGAGGATAATGTCGAGCTAACACTGAGAAAGTGCATCGATGATTATGCCAAGAAAAAAAGGGTTGGTAAAATAAGTGATATCACACAAGCAAGGTCAAGGCCGAAAAGCGGAACAGGCATTACCGAATAAAAAGGGAGGGAGGATAATTATGGTAATGGAAAGATGGCAACCGGGCTGGGGCATCCGTCCTTGAGACTCTTTTCGTAGGAAATGGAACAGCGCTTAGATGATCTTCTTAGTCACCCCTCCTTCCCCCTAGTATGGAGGCGGCTCCCTGGGGAGGAAAGGGGTTGGTGCCTCTACCAGAGATGTTTGAAAAGGAAGATAAGTTCATCGTGAAGGCCGAGCTTCTAGGCGTGAAGAGAGAGAAGATTGATGTCTCAGTTTCGGGGGATACCATGACCATTAAAGGAGAGCGTAAGACTGAGACCGGTATCAATAAGGAAGACTACCACTTCTGCGAGCGGTTCTATGGTAGCTTCTTCCGCTCGATCACCCTGCCTTCCGCTGTGAATACCGAGAAGACGAGGCCAGCTATCAGAATGGCGTGTAAGAGGTCACCCTGCCTAAAGCTGCGGAGATCAAGCCGAAGAAGGTGGAGATTTCCGTCAAATGACTATTTATAGCTGTCCCGCTCTCCGATCATTGAGATGAGAAGAAAAAGGTGCCAAAGGTAGTATCCTAAAAGGTGAAAGGGGGTGGCAGAAAATGGCCACAATTGTCAGGATATCGAAGGAAGAGGCTGAGCGGCGTTTGTCCGATGTTCCCGAGGAGCATGCATTCAGGTGCTGCGGTGGCCGCATATTGAGGAATTTGGTAGAGCTCAGGGAGACCCTTGACAGCATGACAGATGAGACCTTCACCTACCACTCAAATGAGGAGAAGCACGATTTCAGCAACTGGGTGAACGACATAATTGGGGACGACAAGCTGGCAAGGGATCTGGCAAAGTCGCCGGATCGAATCAAGGCAGCGAAGAAGGTGGCAGAGAGGCTCTCGTTCCTCTCCGCTAAATTAGCTTAAATATCAAGGTAGGCTTTATCTGTGTCCTGGCAGCGCTATGCTAAGCCGGGGCAAGGGGGATCTTTCTATTCTTGAAAGATGGGCAAATGATATATTGGGCGCCGTTACTACACTTCTACCAGCCACCGACTCAGTTCCACTGGGTGCTGCGCAAGGTGTGCGACGAGTCCTACAGGCCCCTGGTCGAGCTTTTTCGTAACCTTCCCTATGCCAAGGTCACGGTAAACATAAACGCCGTGCTCGCCGAGCTGCTAGACGAGCATGGCATGTCGGACGTGATCTACGGCCTACGTGAGCTAGCCGAACAAGGGGTCGTGGAGCTCACCGGTTCGGCTAAGTACCACCCCATCCTCCCCCTAATTCCCCAGGAAGAGATGCTGAACCAGATAGCGCTCAATCATCAGGCCAACGAGCGCTTCTTCGGCAAGAGCTACTTGCCTCAGGGCTTCTTCTCCCCTGAGATGTGTTACAGCCACGAGATCGTCAAGCCGATACTGGATACCGGCCACAAGTGGCTCATCTTGAGCGGGACTGCCTGTACCGCGCCGTGGCCTAACAACGTCATCTACGAAATACCATCCGATGGCCAGCGGCTTGCGGTGTTCTTCCGCGATGACATTCTGAGCAACAAGATCTCCTTCCGCCAGCTCGATGCGAATGGGTTCCTCGACCATCTGAGGCAGCTGCGAGGCTCCCGTAAGGATATCTATGTGGTAACGGCTATGGACGCCGAGACCTTTGGGCATCATATTAAGAACTGGGAGCACCTATTCCTGGGAGAGGTGTATGGGGCCCTGGAGCCATCGGAGCCCATAACTCAGGGTGTCAGACATTTGCAGTGCATGGTCAATACACAGAGGGAGATATTCCGCTCCCCTGAGAGCATGAAGAAGCCTGAGATCGAAGTGGTGACTATTAGCAGGCTAGTGGAGCTATTCCCTTCAGGCGACCTTGTAGAGCCACAACTATCGTCGTGGAGCACCTCTACGGACGATATCCGCACCGGTAACCCGTACCCCCTGTGGAAGTCAAAGGATAACCTCATTCACCAGCTACAGTGGCAGCACCTCAAGATCGCTATCGAGCTGACTAGGAAGGCAGTGGAGGTAGCGACCGCCGAGCCCGCAAAGCAATATGCCGATATAGCCAGGGGGCTGTTAGACCGGGCAATGCACAGCGATCAGTTCTGGTGGGCCAACCCGCAGCCAAGGTGGGACGTGAACCTGGTGAACCGGGGCCTGATGCAGCAGCGTGAGGTGGTGTTTAACGCCTATAAGGCGATAAAGATGAGCGACCTGAGCGAGGATGAGAAGACAGAAGGCTACTACCGGGTCATCGTCTCGCGCGACCTGAGAACCAAGACAATGGACCAGCTTTTCATGTACTAAGCGGAAAGGAGTTATATCTATGAAGATATTGCTTGCCATCGACGGCTCTAAGTATTCGGAGATGTGCGCCAAGACACTGAAGGCGTTTAAGCTCACCCCTCAGACCGAGGTCACCGTGATGACGGTTGTGCCGGAACACGTCTTCCTAGGGGGGCTCACCATCCACATGTTAAGGCGCGGGGCCGCCGCCAGAGAGCAAACGCGCAAGGCCCAAGAGCAGAATGCTACCGAAGTGGTTAAGGGGGCAATCGAGGTGCTGCGGGCAAGCGGCATCCATGCCGAAAGTGTGGTGCGGTGGGGAAAGCCCGCCGAACAGATCTTAAATGAGGCTGGTGAGATGCGAGCTGATCTGGTAGTAATCGGTGCAAGGGGCACACGCGACCCTCAACAATTCCCCCTCGGGAGCGTGGCGCAGAAGGTGATGAAATATGCAGATGCCAGCGTCCTGCTGGTCAGAGATAAGTATGCCAAAATGCGGCGGGTGCTACTTGCCACCGATGGCTCTAAACACTCAGACCAAGTTACCCGGTTCCTCCTCGACCTACCGCTGCCCCTCACCAGCGAGGTGGTGCTGGTAACCGCCCTTCAGTCCCATATCGCTGCATGGCTGAAGACACCTACCATGGACCTGGAGACCAACCAGCAGCTCCTCGCGAAGCTCCAAGAGGCGGAAGAGTGGAAGGCGTGGGAACTTTTGACCAAAACCAAGAACCAGTTCAGGGAGAAGGGATACGGGGTCTCCTCCCTGGTGCTCAAGGGGGAGCCTGCCCAGGAGATACTGTTCGCCGCATCAACGATTAATCCCGACCTGATCGCGGTGGGGGCTAAGGGGCTTACCGGGGTCGAGGCCTTCCTGCTGGGCAGCGTGGCCCAGAGGGTGGCCGGATTCGCAAAATATTCGGTACTGATCGGCAGGGTACCGGGCTACAATCAACCGAGCTAGTAGTCAGTTGGCCTAGGCTCAGTGAGATGACAGAAGTGAACCAGCATAACCTGTTGAGGATGGGGATACAGATATACTATGCCGGGCAGTGGGCTGAAGCCGGTGTATACCGGTGCCTCGACCCCTGTTCGGCGGATGAGAGGGTTGTTACCTTAGAGGCAGACGGCGTACTGCCCGATCCCACCCACGGATGGATAGCCCGATTCTACCGTAGTTCAAATTTTGTGAAAGCCCCACACACAGCGAAAGGAGGCACGAAAAGGACAGGAAACCCACACCCAAACCGAAGCCCAAGAGGTAAATCAAAAACAACAGGTACGTGAGATCACTGGAGCGACCCTATAGCAAATGGCCCTACTCCATAGAGAGAAGGTGATATAAAATGAAGGCCCAAATCAGTAAGCCTGGTGCCGGCAAGCCTGGTACCGGCAAGCCGGGTGCCGGCAAGCCGGGTGCCGGCAAGCCGGGCCCGAGCAAGCCCTCTTTCCCCAAGAGGTAGTTAACCGCTGGGGCAGATTCTAGAGTGGAGGAGGTTCCCTCCCCAAGAGGGAGCCTCTTCTACTCTGATTAGCTCCGATCGGCGCAAGAGGTTAATGTGTCAATTCAAACGAGAAGACAAAGGTGGTTTCAGTAATAAGAAGTATATTTCAGCCAAGTGATAAGGTCTCGCCACAGGACCTCGAGAAGGGCCTTAAGGCTGTCATCCTGGATGGCATGTGCACCCAGGCGATGGGGGTGCTCACCGGCGGCGCTTTTCTCGTCGCCTTTGCCATAGCCCTGGGGGCCTCGAACTTTCATATCGGGCTGCTGGCGGCCATCCCTTTCCTCACCCAGTTTCTCCAGCTCCCGGCTGTTTATCTCGTAGAAAGGGTTAGGGCGAGGAGAGGCATCTCTGTAGCCTTTTCGGGGGCAAGCAGGCTTTTGTGGCTACTGATCGCCGCCATTCCGCTGCTATTTGCCGCCTACACCGGTGCGGGGTTATACGTGGTAATCGTTGCCCTGGCACTGTTCGCCGGCCTGGGTGCCGTCGCCGGCACCAGCTGGAACTCCTGGATGCGCGACCTGATCCCGGAAAAGATACTGGGGAGTTTTTTCGCCAGGCGCATGATTCTGTCCACAGGCCTGGGGATTGTCCTAACCGTGCTTGCCGGTTTTTTCGTCTATTTCTGGAAAGGCCGTTTCCCCGACGACCAACTGTATGGCTACTCGATATTGTTTATCCTAGGGTGTGCTGCCGGCCTGGTGGGGCTATATTTCCTCTCGCGCACCCCTGAGCCCAAGATGGAGAAGCAAGGTGAAGTCCCATCGCTACGCGAACTCCTCACCCGTCCTCTGAAGGACACCAACTTCAGGAGGCTCCTTACCTTCAGTGTGCCGTGGAGCTTCGCCATTAACATGGCCGCCCCCTTCTTTACCGTCTACCTGCTCGTGCGCCTGGAGTACAGCCTGTCCACGGTGGTTATGCTCGCGGTTTTGAGCCAGCTGGCAAACCTATTCTTCTTGCGCATCTGGGGCAGGCTGTCTGACAGGTTTAACAACAAGTCTATTTTATCGGTAAGCGGACCCTTGTTCTTGCTTTGCATCCTGGCTTGGCCTTTCACTACAATGCCCGAGAAGTACTTCCTTACCCTGCCTCTGGTTATTATCATCCACATATTCAGTGGGATATCCCTCGCCGGGGTGACCCTGGGAACGGGCAACATAGCCCTGAAGCTATCGCCGCGGGGACAGGCCACCTCATACCTGGCTGCCAGCGGCATACTGAATTCCCTTGCTGCCGGAGTGGCTTCCCTCATTGGAGGCATCATCGGCTTCTTCTTTGCAACAAAGGAGTTGTCATTACTATTTCAGTGGTTCGAGCCTGCCAGGCAAATCGCCATCCATACAATTGATTTAAGGGGGCTTGACTTCCTTTTCGTTATCGCCTTCATTATTGGGCTCTATTCGTTACACCGCTTAGCCTCGATCAAGGAGGAGGGCGAGGTGACCGAGCGGATCGTGATCAACGAGCTGACCGCCGAGGTAATGCAGCAGATGAAGAGCCTGTCCACCGTGGGCGGGCTGCGGCAGTTTACTTCATTCCCCCTGTATATTGCCCGTGACAGCCTGCGCAGGCTGCCCCAACCGCGTAAGCGAAAAAAGCGTGACAGGGGTGAAACTCCGGATGTTCAATGAAACCTCTTGTCGGAACGTGGACCTGATGACAAAGGACATGGCTTATGCTAACATGCTGCTATTCGTACACATTAAGCGATTTGGCGACAGGCAGCTAACCGGATAGGAGGTGGGCCATGCCATTTAGTGCGTACTATCTGAGTGCGGAGGGCGACCTGAGGAGTGGTCTCAGCGAGGGAGAGGTCCGGGACGCCTTTGAGTCGAGACAGGGACTGCTATGGGTCGATATGTGTGAGGTCACAGAGGAGGATGGCGAGTTTTTAGAGCACAACTTCGGTTTTCACCATCTTGCCATCGAGGATTGTGTGAGCCCGCTGGTCCACTCCCCCAAGGTCGATGACTTCGGCGACTATCTGTTTATAATAGTGCACGGCATCAACTACGCAGTTGAGTCAGAGATCGTGCAGACCACGGAGCTCGGCCTGTTCATCGGCCCCCACTTCGTGGTGAGCGCTCACAACGTCCCGCTCTACAGCGTTGGTTCTATCACCAAGCGTGTGGAAGAGGACGGCCGTCCCATGAGGCGGGGGGCGGACTTTCTCGCCTACGCCCTGATCGATGCGCTGGTCGATAACGTTATGCCCACCATCGACAGCATGAGCGATATTGCCGAGGGTATTGAGGAGGAGGTGATCCACAGCCCCCAGAAATCGACCCTGGAGGCCATCCTCAAGCTCAAGCGCTCCACCCTGCGGTTGCACCGGGTTATGGCCCCGCAACGGGAGACCCTTAACCGCCTGAGCAGGGGCGAGTTTCCGATCATAAGCGAGAAGGCGCAGATATTCTACCGCGACGTCTATGACCACGTCGTGCGCCTCGAGGACCTGAACCAGACCCTCCGAGATAGGGCCGATAATGCGCTGGCCACCCAACTGTCATCGGTGGCGAACCGACAGAACGAGACAATGAAGGTCCTGTCCATAGTGGCCTCCATCTTCCTGCCCCTGGCCCTGGTGGCCGGCATCTACGGCATGAACTTCGAGAACATGCCGGAGCTTTCGTGGCAGTGGGGGTACTTCGCCGTGCTGGGGTTTATAGGGGCTGTCGTCGTCACCGTTATGATGTGGTTCGGGGCTCGAAAATGGCTGAAATGGCTCACCTGGGGTCGGCGGCGGGTCAGCCGGCTCAGCAGACCATTTGCGGTGGAGCCGGAGAAGCTCATCCATTACATCGGCCACATAGAAAAGCGGCCCCACCTGTGAGCAAAATGTATTGAGGTGACGCACAACCATAAGGAG
>DATKYK010000008.1 GCA_035528575.1 Dehalococcoidia bacterium
CTAAAGATAGCATATGGGACTGTTCCTGTAGCATCATCTATCGCCAGGAATAAGGTCAGCCATGGTCCTCGATCCTCCAACCAACGGTGATGGCTGCCGTCCAATTGTAGTAATATCCCTTCTTGAGGCATTCGCTGACGCCGGTATCGGTGACGTGGAGACCGGCCTCGCCGAGGGCTGGACAGGCCGGCCTTTGATAAAACCCGCCGTAAAGTGGAGCGGGAAATCATTATCCCCTCCCGTTCCGCCAGGAGTTCAGCTAGGTGGGTATGATTAACCCCACTATACTTCCCCTCTGCCAAGGAAACTACCTGCTGACGGATGGCTTGAGGCGTGACGTTAGCTGGCGTGCGGCCACGATTGCCATGGGCCAGAGTAGCAGCGCCTTCCTTTCGATACGCTGCCAGTATTCGCCATCCGTGGCGCTCACTCACTCCCATCACTTTGGCTGCCTCTTGCATGGGCCAATGCTTTTCCAGTACCCCGTTTAGAGTCTGTAACCTGTTCTGTTCTTTTGCAGTCAATGTCAGTTCTTTCATTGACTGACATTATCCCTGAACAATAACCTACTGACCTAATCGTATCCCACCAACACAAAGGGTAAAAGTGAAGAGAAGGGGTGTGAAGACCCCAGGTTGACTCTAATCGACGACCGTATTTACATGGTTTATACCGCCTATGATGGCCTGGTGGCTCAAATTGCTCTGGCTTCTATCAGCGTTAGCGATTTCTTGAACTATCGCTGGGCAGGCTGGCGAAGACATGGGCTGGTCTTCCCCGGATTTACTGATAAAGACGGCATCTTATTCCCGGAACGTTTTAATGGGAAATTCGCCATGCTTCACCGGGTGGACCCACATATATGGATAACCTTTTCCCGCCCTCTGCGCTGCCCCTGGCCCAGGGGAGAACACCAGATACTGACCGGGGCGCGTTCCGGGATGGCATGGGACGGGGCAAAAATTGGCGGTGGTGCCCAGCCAATAAAGACTAAGTACGGTTGGTTGCTCATCACCCACGGTGTTGACCATGCTCATATCTACCGGCTAGGAGCAATGCTGGTTGATTTAGCAGATCCAACAATCCTCCTTTATCGTTCACCCAATCCCATACTCGAGCCCACAGAAAAGTATGAAATAGGCGAAATAGACAAGTGCGAGGTGCCCAACGTGGTTTTTACCTGTGGGGCAGTGCCGCGGGAAGATAATAAAGAGATATTATATTCAGGGAGTGAACTACTGGTTTACTATGGTGCTGCTGATACAGCGATTGGTGTCGCTAGCGCTAGAATTGCCGACCTTATCCCTACTTAAGGCCATTGTACGTTTAATCATACTTGGCTGTTCGGTGTGTAAAGGTTAGCTTGGCTTCTTGTAGTAGGAGCTTAGGAATCCAGGACAGCCGCTTGAATTACTGATCGATGGTATGAGAAATAAATCGAAAAGTCTCCTGGGGCTTATCTAATCAGGACAAGAGTACCGATGAACTTTGCATGGTATATCGGAAAAACCTGGCAGGTAATTTTACTATAGTTGCTTGAAAAACCCTGCTAATCTTTTGCTTTCTTGTACAACAGCTTTTTTATTATTTACTGCCCCCCCTAAAGAGAGAAAGAAACCTGTCTTCATACTCATGGAATAGTCCCCATCTATCGAGCTCTCTCTTTAGCATGGACGGGTCAGTTTCACCCCTTTCAACCTGTCTGAATAGCTCTTCGATCCTTAACCTGGCATCCATTGGCACACCAGCACTATCTATATTTAACAGACCTCTTCTTCCCAGCTCAAAGATGTTACTTCTTATCGAACCTTCGGTTAATTCCTTAATAAATTTTAACAGTGAAACATCCCATAAATCATCAACACCCTTAATAATTGCGGCGAGCATATCCCCTTCCTTTTCTATTTTCTCATTTAGTGTACCCGCTACCACAGGCAAGGGGTCTGATACAATTGATAGTGCTTCCGGCCTGGGTTCGTTCTTATAATTGTAGAAAAGTCCAGGTGCATGAGGTCCATACTCCTTAATTACCACTTCAAGATATCTTCTTGCGTTTTCACCGAATCCTTCCAGATTTAAAAGGTATGAAGGTGTTACTATCCTTGGCCTCTCCGCACTGACTTTTCCTGCCCTGATAATTGTTTCTTCCTTCTTTGACGAAGGGTGTACCAGTTCAGTATATACAGGCACAGTTAGTAAATAGTAATTCACACGAGTAATGCCAAAAGTAGCCAGTTGCTGTGTTGGCAACCTTAATACCTCGGTATTATCTATCGCATATCTAATTCTTTCATCTCCGATTTCCATTAACCCACCCCTTGGATACAGCTCTGAGCTTTTCATTCTGAGGGCGGATGATAACGGGTCTGCTTAAGCGCATACTCGCAATTCATCTCCAGTGGTGCTTAAATCCAATTTCAAATATCCCCCTGAACCCATTCTACATCGATTTCAATGTAGCTTCAAGCGAATCCATTTTATCCGGGAAATCAGTGATGCTGAAACGGGAGATACTGAAACAAGTTCAGCATGGCAAGGTGGAAGAAATCAGCTATCTTAAGCCAGATATTAAAGATTAATGGTGTGTGATGTGCAGGAAAAAGCGGTCAATATTTATCCAAACGCCTATGTCGTTCTGAGAAGCCCAATTCATCGGGGACCGAAGAATCTCTCGAACTGGGTGAAAGGTTTAGATTCTTCCCCCGAGGCCGAGGCCGACAGGTCGGCCGACACTTTAGCTCAGGTCGGCTGATGCTTTGGCCAAAATCGAGGTCAGAATGACAACTGCTTTATCTTCGTGGCAACAAAAATGGGTCATCTGCTAATATGTACAGTGGAGCTAAGTATTACCCGCTTTCTTTGAAGTTCTAAACGATACTAGCTATCGTGTATCGACCCTATCCGAGTGGGATCGGTGCAGCACTACACTAAAAAATTCAATAGTAATGGTGCGATAACTTGTTCATTCCCATACCGCGCGAGGAAGAGCGTACTACAAGTGGTTGGAAACCTTTCAATGTGATGAGGTGGCCGGTATATTTATTGGGGCTGTAGACAAGCCTGATAGCTGGGGCAAGGCTGGGCAAAGGTGATATAATGAGAACCAAGGTTAAAAGCAGTGTACAGCTTGCATCCACCGAGGCACTGGTGCTAGGTGAATTAGAAGCTTGGCTGAATAGAACTGGTTCGGCTGGACGGTGTCTCATCGCATCGATGCCCTCGCTTCCGAATGGAGGCAAAGGATATTGCGACCTATAAGCATTCAGGGTGGGGTTATGAAGAGTACGATTAGCTAAGTGGTGGCACCGCCAATGGGGAGGAGTGGGAGGAAACATTTGCACATCGCCCATTTAAGCCTGACCAACTTCCGTAATTACCATCGCCTTGAGCTCGATCTACCGCCACACCTGGCGGTGCTCCAGGGCGGTAATGCTCAGGGTAAGACCAACCTCCTTGAGGCGATCTATCTCCTGTCCACTGCCAAGTCCCATCGTGCTACTGCGGAGCGGGAACTGATCAACTGGTCCACCTCAAGGGAGGAGCACCCGGTGGCCCGCCTGGTGGCCCGGGTTCAGAAAACGATGGAAAGCCTTCGGGTAGAGCTCGCCCTGAACGTAGCATATACCAGTCCTGAGGCTCATGTTCAAAAGCGGATCAGGGTAAATGGCGTGCCCCGCCGCGCCATCGACCTGGTCGGTCGGGTCAACGTAGTGCTCTTTAGCTCTCAGGACATTGACCTAATTGGCAGTACACCCTCGCTGCGTCGCCGCTACCTGGACATGACAAACTCCCAGGTCAATTCAAGATACCTCAGCGCCCTTCAGAAGTACAATAAGGTGCTCCTGCAGCGAAACCACCTCCTGAGGTTAATCGGGGAGCGGCGTGCTGATGGGAGCCAGCTTGACTTCTGGGACCAGGAATTGCTGGAACAAGGTTCCTATCTCATAGCGCAGCGTGAGCTCATGGTAGATGAGATCAACGAACTGGCTCAGCCGATCCACCACCAGATCACTGCAGGGCGAGAGGAATTGAGTATCAATTATCTGCCCAGTACAGGCACAATGGATTTTGGAGATAGGCTTCGGGATGTTCGTAAAAGGGAGATTGCCCGCGGGATGAGTCTGGTCGGTCCTCATCGTGATGACCTGGTATTTATGGTAGGCGATGTCAATATGAATGTTTATAGCTCCAGGGGCCAGCAGCGCACCATCGCCCTATCTCTGAAGCTAGCCGAGGCTCGCTTTATGCGCTTAAAAATAGGTGATGAGCCAATCCTGCTTCTAGACGATGTGATTTCTGAGCTTGACGCGGCGCGGCGTCATCAACTGCTAGGTTCTATTGCAAGCTATCAGCAGGTGGTGATCACTACCACCGATCTCGACCACTTCGACCCCGGATTTCTGGCTGGTGCAGTGCTGTTTGGGGTGAGCGAGGGAAGGATCAATTCCCTTTAGCGTGCTCCCTATTGTGGGGGCGGGTTGCTAGTCTGACCCTCCTGGAAATAGATACTGTTAATGATCGACATTGCTTGCGCTTCGTCCTCGTTCTCTGAATTCCTGATGTCATAGTGGCAGCGACCTACCCCGCCGTCAAGTCTGGTCTCTTGTCGCCTTCACCGGTGCTCTGATCAGGAACAGGGATACCGCTGAGATGAGGCACAGTATTGCGGTGATCAGGAAGGCCAGGTCATAAGAGCCACTGGCTTCGTGGACGAATCCGTATAGTACGGGGCCGATTGCTCCAAATAGCCCTGCACCAAACAGGAACACGACGCCAAAGAGCGCCGACATGCTAACCACCCCGAACAGGTCTCCCAGGTATGTGGGGAAAACTGAGAGGCCGCATCCGTAGCAGAATCCGATAAGCAAAGAAACCAAAAGAAGCTCCCTCTCGCTACTAACCCCCATAGCAAGAAAGCACCCCAGGGCGACGCCAATGGTGCAGAAATATAAAGCTGGCTTCCGGGAGGTGCCGAATCTGGACATCATCCAATCGGAGAGAAAGCCGGTGAGAAGCCGTCCCGCCACCGCTGCTAGCACCAGGAAGCTCAGGATTGTCACTGCATCCCCTGATGGTATATCCAGATCGCCTCCCCAGAAAACCAGGTGGCCAATGATCCCGACTACAGCGATATTATAGAACTGGGAGAGTATGAGCAGCCACCAGCTAGAGGTTCTGACGGCCTCTTTTACCGGCCACTTCTCTGAGCGGGCGAGGAAGTCCAACCGCTGCTCAAGCTCTTCAGCCTCGGGCTTGACGCCATCGGGGTACGCCCCCGATGACTCAGGGTCTTTCTTCAGAAATGCTCCCCCTATAACGGCACCCGCCACCATGATGAGTCCAAGGACGATGTAGCTATGGCTCCAGCCAATAACCTGGATCAGGCGGTGGATGAGCGGCAATAGCACTACCACACCTAACCCCGAGCCGGTCATGGCGATAGCTACAGTCAGGGCCGCTCGCCGCATGAACCACCTCCGCACCGTGGCCACTGTAGGAACGATAAAACATAACGCTATACCTGAGGGGGCGAGGACCCCGAAGAGCAGGTGGAATTGCCATGGCTGGGTTATCTGACTCAAAAGGGCTGTCCCAACTCCTCCGACGACAGCACCTATGATGACGAGCCTTCTCACCCCGATTCGATCCACTAGCATCCCCGCTACCAGCCCGAATATCGCTATCGTGATCGTATTAAGGGAATAGCCGAGGGACAGCATCCCCCTAGACCAGCCGAATTCCACCTCCAGTTCCGGGGCGAATATGGAGAAGGAGGCGATGGACGCCGAACTAACAAACATCGCCAGCCAGGCGGCCACTACAATTACCCAACCGTAGAAAAGCCTCTCTCCCTGTGCCGGCATGCTTCAGTCCCTCACTGCTCCAGACATACGCCCCCGATTATAACACATACACATATAGGCAATACAGGCGCTATACCTACGTGGGATAGCGTCATTTGTTATCGGGGAAGCTTATGAAGCCGGGGTAGGGAGAAGTCCATTACAAAACGAATACCAGGGAAGGTAAAAAAATGTTAATTCTATCTGTGGTATTGATAATGGCAGCGGTTGTAACAATCTACTATTGGTTTGATTTCCATTTTAAAGGGGTAGTTCATGTAATTATGGAGGACTGGTATATAAAATTCGAGAGAGACTACAATCGCTGATATATGGATGTCGGTTTGCGCTTTGGTAGGTGCTGTGGGTCTTTTAACAGGACAAGCTTATGGTTTAGTGTTTGCATTACTTGCGGCGGGGTCTCTACTATTGCTGGCCCTCATGGATATAACCTTCAATATACAAAATAACCTATATCGCCATCATTGTATCTCTATGAGACCGCTGAAAAAGAGGTGCCCCGATATAATCGGGGCCGGGGGTCTCCCCGATGTATCGGGCAGCTTTAAAAAATCCCCCAAGATTGGGGGATTAGGGGGTTGATTGAGACTATTTCAGCAGTCTCTCTATGCTTGAGAATAGCTGTCCTTTGACATCACCCGTTGTTTTCCTATCGTATGAAGTAGCCACCAATTATTTACTATGTATGGACGCTTTGCAGAAACGGAATTAAGAAGAGGGCAAGCAGAAATAGCACGCTGTTTTTATTATTTTTTACATGCCGTCATGATAGTGCTATAATTGCGTGAAAATCCTAATCAGGCAGATTTGGCGAGGAGAGAGTTGGATAATGACAGAAGATATTAGATGTCCCAAATGCGGCTCCAAAACAGTTGTGCGGACAGTAAAAAGAGGCCCGAATGTTAGCCGCTCATTCCATGTATGCACTCGTTACCCTGAGTGCAAAGGGAAAGTAGCAATAAGAGAGCAAAATGGCACCATTATTCAGGCGAAAGCAGTTCATAAGACCTACGATACGGGCAAGGTGACGGTGGATGCCCTCAGGGGTGTTGATCTGAGCATCACGAGGGGGGAGATGGTGGCCGTCATGGGGCCCTCCGGCTGCGGTAAAACAACCCTCCTTAACGTCCTTTCGGGGCTAGATGATGTTACCAGGGGCAAGGTGGTCATTGATGGTGACTCTATTCACGCTATGTCGGACAAGCAGCGCACCCGCTACCGAGCGGAGAAGATGGGGTTTGTCTTCCAGTCCTTCAATCTGCTACCGGTCCTCAGCGCCGTGGAGAACGTAGAACTTCCCCTCCTAATGGCCGGGGTGAAGCCAGGGAATGCCCGGAGGCGGGCACAGGAGGCCCTGGCCCTCGTGGGCCTGGAAGAGGAGGCGCCCAAGCTCCCCGCGGAGATGTCCGGCGGCCAGCAGCAGAGGGCGACTGTCGCCCGGGCGCTGGTCAATGAGCCAGCCATCGTGTGGGCCGACGAGCCCACGGGCAACCTGGACAGCGAGAATGCTGCCGAGGTAGTTAACCTGCTGTGCAGGATGAATAAGGAAAAGTCGCAGACCTTCGTCATAGTCACTCATGATATTGCCGTCGGTCGCAAGACGGATCGGATCCTGCGGATGGCGGATGGCCAGATCGTGGAGGAGCTCCGTATGGGTGGTTGCTAAACGCTGCTTCAGTTGGCGACGTAGAGAACGCTGCTAGAGTTGGAGGTGAAATATGTTTGCAAGGATAACGCTGTTTGAGATCGATACGCTCAGAATCAGCCTGGACGACGCGCTGGAGCGATTTAAAGAGTTAATCGTGCCAGAGGTGCGAAAACGGGAAGGATACGAGGGTATGTATGTGATGCGCACCCCCGAGGGCAAGGGCCTCATTTTAAGCCTGTGGGCGAGTGAAGAAGCAGCTGCGGCTGGCATAGCGAGTGGATATTACGAGGAGCAGGTCGCCAAGTTTATGGCCCTGTTTCGCGCGCCGCCTGGTCGTGAGAACTACGAGGTGGTCTTTGCTGAAGCCCCCGGTTTGAAGGGCGACTAAGTTTCTGTTGTCAAAATGGCTAATCCTGGCTACCAAGAGTAATCGGGTTGACTGAGAGCAATATGAGGAAGTAATGGAAAAGTTATTTGGCATACCGATCGATCAACTTATGATAGTCCTACTGGTCATCTTCGGCCTGGGGGTCGCCATCATGGCTGTGGTTGCCGTGCGAAACCGGGTAATCTTTAAAATGGCGTTGCGCAACCCCCCTCGGCGCCGGGCACAAACAGCCCTTATTGTGCTGGGCCTGATGCTGGCCACCCTTCTCTTCTCCGCCTCCTTTACCACCGGTGACACCCTTTCACATTCCATTCGGGTCGAAGTGCTGAGCGTGATCGGAGAGATTGACGTAATGGTGCTGTCAGAGACGCCAGAGGCGTCTGGCCGAACTGCCTACTTCGACCAGGCCTATTTTGAGACTGTTCGCGAGGGCCTGGAGGGCGTTCCCGAGGTGGAGGGTGTGGCCCCTCTGGCCGCCGAGGTTGCTCCAGTCGTCGCGCTGGACACGGGATTGAACGAGCCCCAGGTCAGCATCTTCGGCTATGCCGGGGAGTGGATGAGCGGCTTTGACGTGCTGGAGGATGAACAGGGGAGTATTCTCTCTTTATCTGACTTGGCTGGCGGTCAGGTGTATATAAGCAGCGAGCTCGCCAGTGAGCTAGGGGTGGACACCGGTGACACGGTGAACGTGTATTTGGGGTCTCAACCCGCTGCCATGGAAGTGGCTGGGGTGTACGAGAAGGGGGCGAACCCCGCTGGGGAGCTTTCTCTGGTAATGCCCCTGCCCCAGCTACAGGCGCTGTCGGGCAACGAGGGCAAGATAAACTACATTATTATCACCAACCGGGGAGATGCCATCCAGGGAGCTCAGCATACTGACGCGGTGTTATCCAGCCTGGAACCCCTGTTAGAAGGGAGTGGGCTGGAGGCAGAACCGGTGAAGCAGGATTTCCTGGATGATGCCGACGCTGCTGGGAGCGCCTTCTCCGCTATCTTCCTGATGTTCGGACAGTTCTCCATTGCGGCGGGCATTCTGCTTATATTCCTCATCTTTGTTATGCTGGCGGCGGAGCGGAAAGGGGAGCTGGGCATCGCCCGGGCGGTAGGCGCGCAGCAGGGACACATAATCCGCATGTTCGCATTCGAAGGGGCCATCTACGCTCTTATCGCTGCCGCCGTAGGTAGCCTGCTGGGAGTGGCGGTGGGATGGGGGATGGTCCGTATCATCGCCATTGCCTTGGGCCAGGTGGACCTTGAGTTGACCTTCTCTTTCCAATGGCAGAGTGTGATCATGGCCTACACCCTGGGGACAGTGCTCACCTTCGTCGTGGTCATTATCTCTTCATGGAGGATAAGTCGCCTTAATATCGTTCGGGCCATCCGGGATATACCCGAGCCTCGCATCAGTCGCAAGACTATCAAGGGGTTGATTCTGGCCATCCTGCTGCCGGTGTTAGGACTCACCCTCACCGTTTCAGGCCTTAAGGATGCACAGTTGAGCAGCTTCATGTTGGGGACCTCGCTTATAATTATCGGCTTGCCCCTACTGGCCAGGCGCTTTGGCCTGCAGGAGCGGGCCGCCTTCACTATTGCTGGTCTGGGCCTGGTGGTATGGTGGCTCCTTCCCCCAGGCGCCCTGGAATCCATTCTGCCAGAGATGCAGCAGGGCATGGAGATGTTCTTCCTTTCCGGCATCATGCTGGTTATTGGGGCAGTGTGGGCCGTCATCTACAACTCAGATCTGCTGATAGCGGCTATGGTAGGACTCTTCGGGCGCATCCGGGGCCTGGCCCCGGTGCTCAAGATCGCCGTATCCTACCCCTTACAAAACCGCTTCCGCACTGGCATTACCCTGGCCATGTTCTCCTTGATAGTGTTCACCCTCATCGTGATGGCCTTTATCACCCACAATATGGGTGCAATTTTCTCGGATACGGAGACGCTATCCGGCGGCTTTGACATCCGCGCTGATACCAGCTACACCAACCCCATCCCCGATATCCGGGCCTCCCTGCAGCAGGGTGAAGGTGTGACCCTGGAAGACTTCGAGGCCATCGGCAGCTTTAACGGAGCGCTGGTAAAGTTGAGGCAAGAAGTGCCGGAAACGGAACAAGAATTCACCGACTTCTACCTCCAGGGAGTGGATGCGGGCTACACTGACAGTGTTACTTACGGTTTCACCATGATGGCTGAGGGCTACGACTCACCACGGGAGGTGTGGCAGGCTCTTCAGGAAGAGCCCGGGACGGCTGTGGTCGCCGCCTTCCTCGTGCCTGTCAGGGGTGACTACAGCATGGGTGGCCCCGACTTGGACTTTCAACTGGAAGGGTTCTTCATAGATGACGAGACCCTGCCGGAGGTGTACATACAGGCGCAGGACGCCCGCACCGGGGTCGAGCAAAGGCTCCGGGTCATCGGGGTACTGGATCAGCTAGCCTTCTACGCTGGCGGGGTGGTAACCTCCCAGGAGACGGTGAATGCCCTGCTTTCACAGCAAGTGCCGCCTCTAACTTATATGTTCCGGCTCGAGGAGAGCGTGGATGCCGAAGCCACCGCCAAGGCGTTGGAGAAACAATTTCTAGTGCACGGAATGCAGGCAGAAGTGCTGGAAGAGGAGATCCGAGATATAGCCAGCATTAACCTGATGATGAATAACCTGCTCCAGGGCTTTATGGGTTTGGGCCTGGTAGTAGGTATTGCTGCCCTGGGGGTCATCGCTGCCCGCTCCGTGGTGGAGCGAAGAAAGCAGATCGGCGTGCTGCGAGCCCTGGGCTTCCAGAAGGGTATGGTGCAGCTCTCCTTCCTGCTGGAGTCCTCCTTCATTGCCTTGCTGGGCATTGCCCTCGGTGTTGCCCTGGGCGCGGGCCTCTCTGTCCAGATCATCGACCAGATGAGTGAGTTTTTCGAAGGGATGAAGTATCAGATTCCCTGGGTCAATATCGTGGTGGTGGTCGTCATTGCCTATGGCGCTTCGCTGCTTACCACCTATCTGCCGGCGCGGCAGGCTGCTAAAATCTATCCCGCGGAGGCGCTTCGATTCGAATAGTTTTCGCTGGCATGTTGTCCGAACAATTGGGATTCCCCCCTATCCTCGTTGACAATTCCGCCTTCAGCTAGTATTCTGCTTGTTGGTGTGCCATCTCATGCGCCCTTTCGGGGCGCATTTGGACATGATTTTAAGGGTCTTGTGGAGGTTTTTCCCATGTCGAAAAAGCTAGCGGTGATTCCGGAGCTGTGTTCCGGCTGCAGTATCTGTGAACTGGTGTGCGCCATCCAGCACTTCGGGGTGAACAACCCCAAGAAGTCGGCTATAAGGGTGCTGATTACGTACCCCCATCCGGTCATGAGAATGCCCATCGTGTGCAGTCAGTGTAAGGGTGCCCCGTGTGCCAAGGTATGTCCAACCGACGCCATTCGATGGATTGAGGGCGTCATCCACTTAGACGAGGAGGACTGCATTTCATGCTATAAATGTGTGGAGGCGTGCCCCTTCGGGGCCGTTTACGCTCATGAGGACTGTGACCTGCCTATCGTGTGTGATATGTGCGGGGGCGATCCGGAGTGTGTCAAGAAATGCCCCAAAGGGGCGCTCAGGCTCATTCCTGAAGCTGCGCTGGGTGAGTCCAGGCGCCTTGACAATGTACTGAGCTATACCCAGATGAAGGAGATCGAATTCTACGAGAAGGGAGAGAAGAAGATTATCCACTATGCCGAGATAGGTAGGGAAGAGCTATGAGTCTGAAGAGCGGATATTTTAAAAAGCACCTGCACGTAGACCTTGCCAAGGACAGTGCCGAACGAAGGGATCTGCCGGATGTATTCATCGATAAGTATATCGGTGGACGGGGCTTCGGCGCGAAACTGGTATGGGATAACCTGAGGAGGCACGATTTCAAGATAGACCCCCTCGGTGTGGAGAATCTCCTGGTCATCGCACCGGGGCCCCTGACGGGGGTATACCTGCCCGCATCGGGAAAGACCTCATTTGTCGCCATCTCACCGGCTACCGGCCTCTACGGCGATTCCTCGATCGGCGGCAGCTTCGGTGTCGAGCTGCGGCAGACGGGAGTTGACGTTCTCTCCATTACCGGTCGGGCGCAGCAGTTGTCCATCATTTTCGTTGACAACGATAAAACCATGGTCATTTCCATGCCTGAACTGGAGGGGAGAAGCTGCCTTGAGGCTGAGGGAATGATCAAGGAGCGGCTGGGCACCTACGCAGTTCATGTCGCTGTTATCGGCGTCGCCGGGGAGAACATGGTGAGATTCGCCTGTGTCAATGCCGACTGGGGCCGCAATGCCGGCAGGACCGGGTTAGGGGCGATCATGGGCTCAAAGAACCTGAAGGCGGTCGTGGTGCGGGGACAAAAGGACATTCCGGTTTATGACGTGCCCGGGCTGGTAGCGGAGACCGAGAAGGCCTGTAAATACCTCGAGGAGCACAAGTATTTCAAGATGTGGCAGCAGGAAGGCCTAATGAACGTCATCGATTACGCCAACGAGAAGGGGATTCTGCCAGCATACAATTTCAAGGACAGCGTTTTCACCAGGCACGATCAGATTAACGGCGCGACGATGCTCGACCACTATAAGATAGGCGATAGCGCATGTTTTTCGTGTCCCATGTGCTGTAGCAACATCTGCCTGGTGAAGAATGGTAAGTATGCCGGCACGGTGGTCGAGGGGCCGGAATATGAATCGTGTGCCATGTTAGGCCCGAACCTGGGAATCGATAATTTCGCTGCTATTCTCGCTGCAAACCGGCGGTGCGATGAGCTCGGGGTGGATACAATTTCGACAGGCAATATCGTGGGAGCGGTGATAGAGGGGTACGAGAAGGGAATCCTGTCGCTATCCGACCTCGATGGCAGGGAGATCACCTGGGGGGATGAGGATGCCATCCTGGAACTGATACAGAGGATCGCCGACCGGCAGGGGATCGGCGATGTCCTCGCTGACGGGGCTCGCCGTATAATCGAGAAGTGGCCCGAGATGGACAAGGTTATACTCCAGGTCAAAGGCCTGGAGCAGTCGGCCTACGACAGCCGCCCAAGCATCTCGATGGGGTTGGCATACGCAACCTCGGACATAGGCGCGCACCACACACGGGCGTGGACTATCGCCAAGGAAATGGAGGAGGGGCAGGGTTGGTCTGACGATGAGAAGGTCGATACTGTTATCTATCACCAGAAGCTGCGCCCGCTATTTGATATGCTCGGTGTCTGCCGCCTGCCCTGGATTGAGCTGGGACTGAGCGAACGGCATTACGAGAATTTCTACAGGTATGTGACGGGAAAGGAATCGACTCTTGAGGAACTGCTAGAACTGTCGAATGATATTTATGACCTGACGCGTCTGATAAATGTCCGCCTTGGCGTGAGTCGCAAGGACGATAGTCTTCCCCACAAGGTATGGGCTAACCCTCCTCTAACTGGGCCCAATGCTGGCAGGGTAATCGACAGGGATGATTTCCAGAGGCTTCTTTCGCTGTATTATAAGAAGCGGGGCTGGGACGAGGAAGGCAAGCCGCCGGCCAGGCTTGAGAAGAAGTTCGACGATTAGTAAGTAAGATTTCTCCCTATGAAGCAGGGGAGGAAAACTGAATAGACATTACATACCGCTGGCTTTCAATTAATACCAACCACGTTTATTTAGCCTGGGTTTGCCCACCTCGCCAAACTTCCTTTCATATGCTTGTTATAGCTACAGTGCTATAATATCGCAGCCAGTCAGATTTGGAGGGCGAATCAATGGATATACTAGAAGTAATTAAGACTAGAAGAAGTATAAGAAAATACACGCCAGACCCCATCTCCGAGGAGGAAATAAACAAGATTCTGGAAGCAGGCAGATGGGCGCCATCTGCGAGCAACAGGCAGCCTTGGAGGTTCATAGTTTTACGAAGCAGTGAGACGAAAAGAAAACTGGCGGAAACATTTACTTGGGGCGGATGTCTTTCACAAGCTCCTTTGGGGATTGCGGTAACGGTAAATCCAAGAGCGTCAAACCACCCTGTTGAGGATGGGGCTGTAGCAACGCAGAACATGCTTCTCGAGGCTCATTCGCTAGGCCTGGGAGCGTGCTGGATTGGGGCTTACGGCAGCGTAAATGAAGAAAGCGCAATGGACATCCTTAATGTTCCCGATGACGAGAGGCTCCTTTCTATTATTGCCATAGGTCACCCGGCCGAATCTCCCCAGAGTACGAGAAAAGAGCTAGACGAGTTGATTTTTACTGACAGGTATGGCAGAGCATAATGGGAAGTTTCCAATAAGTCTCATCTCACCCAGGTGATTCTGTTTTTTAAGCTCAGATAGCCGGATTATGGGGGCTACCCGAGAATGGGTGGCCCCTTATCTTACTAGCACACAACCTCACGTTGTAATTTTATAACTACATCTCGCGCACACACCCGTCCCCATTAACCTACCCCAATTCCGCCTTAACTACAAAAAGCATACTAGTCACTTTGTGGCAATCATACAGGTTTATAGATAGTGCGTTGTACTACTCCAGGGCCTGTCCCTTCTGGAATGCCTTCTATGGCGCTCTCTAAAATATGCTAATATATAGTCACGGTGAAGGTAGTAGTAGCAATGAGCGGCGGGGTGGATTCCTCCGTGGCCGCCGCTCTGCTCAAAGAGGAGGGTTACCAGGTCATTGGCGCGACCATGCAAATCTGGCCGTCGAACGAGCTGGCCGATGAGGCGGACAGATTCGGCGGTTGCTGTGGTCTCGATGCCGTGTCGGAGGCAAAAAGGGTAGCCTATAGACTGGCTATCCCCCACTATGTAATGAACTTTAAAGACCTTTTTGAACAAAAGGTCATAGATGACTTCTGTCGGGAATACAGCCTGGGAAGGACCCCCAATCCCTGTATCAGGTGTAATGAGCATATAAAGTTCGATGCCCTACTCAGCAGGGCTAAAGGTCTGGAAGCCGATTTTTTGGTCACGGGCCACTATGCGAGAATAGAATACAATGAGGTACGTGGGAGGTATCTTCTTAAGAAGGGGGTTGACCGTGGGAAAGACCAGTCCTACGTGCTATATAGGATGAGCCAGGATCAATTGAGGTATGCTTTAATGCCCCTGGGGGGCTTTACCAAGGAGAGGGTAAGGCAAATGGCTCGAGAACTGGGATTGCCGGTGGCAGACAAAGCGGAGAGCCAGGAGATTTGCTTCATCCCGGACGGTGACTACACCGTGTTCCTCAGAGAATATATGCCACAGGCGGTGAAGCCAGGGCCGATACTGGACCGGGAGGGTAATACCCTGGGAGAGCATCGAGGAATCCTGTTTTATACTATCGGACAGCGCAAGGGGCTGGGCATATCAGCCACTGAACCCTTGTATGTAGTAGCCATTGACCGGGGAAGAAACGCTGTTACCGTGGGTTCCAGGAGGGAGGTCTATGGGGATGAACTCATCGCCGCCGATCTGAACTGGGTAGCCATCGAGCCGCCAAAGCAACCCCTCGAGATAAAGGCCAGGATAAGGTATCGCCACCGAGAGGCGGATGCGGTGCTCACTCCCCTACCGAACGGGGAAAGGGTCCGCGTAAAATTCAAAAAGCCCCAGATGGCTATAACACCCGGTCAGGCGGTAGTTTTTTACCATAAGGATACTGTGGTGGGCGGCGGGACCATAGAATGGGCAAAGTAGGTATGAAGGTGTACGGCCAAGACAATCGCCGGTTGCAGGGGAGGGGGAATCAGGGCATCAAGCTCGAAATCAATAGCTAGATAGGTGTATGGTGATGAACGTAGACTGGGTATTTGCCAGGGTGATTCGCGGCGGGCTGACAGGTATCGGAGACCCTTTAGAGATGGAGAGGTATGGATGATGGACGAAATAAAAGGGTTAAATATACTTCGTATTACTGAGGAGGGCAGACACGAGGTCGAGGAGGTTGTCGTCAGGGAGTTTCCCCTCACCATTATTTTAAATAACCAGGAACTGGTAACCCTGCTCTGCAGCCCAAAAGACCTGAACTATCTGGCCATTGGTTTTCTTTCCTCCGAAGGTTTGATACAGCATAAAGGCGAGATCGGTAAAATTAGCCTCACCGACGATGAGAGCGTAGTACAGGTAGAAACCGAGGGGGCTAAGGGAGCGGCCACGGAGCTGCTATTCAGGCGTCTTATTACCTCTGGTGGCGGCCGTGGGGTTACTTCTTATCCCGCTTACGATGTCGCCAGTAAGGGGCGGGTGGAGTCCGAGATGAGGATATCGGCCGGTGTGGTTTTTGCCCTCGTAGAAGAGTTTCAGCAGCGCTCCCAGATTTATAAGGTAACGCACGGGGTTCATAGCGCTGCCCTGTGTGATGCAAAGGACATCCTGCTCTTCGCTGAGGACATCGGAAGGCACAATGCCATCGATAAGCTCTTCGGTAGGTGTATCCTGGAAGATATACCCATAGGTGACCGGTTGGTAATCTCCAGCGGCAGGATCTCCTCGGAGATAGTGCTGAAGATAGCGAGAAGGGATATCCCCATAGTAATCTCCAAGGCTGCTCCTACAGACCGGGCGGTTGATCTGGCTGCCCACCTCGGCATAACCCTTATCGGCTTCGTCCGGGGAAGGAGTATGAATGTCTACACCGGTGGCTGGAGGGTTATCGGTGATTAGAGGAGGTAAATATATAGAATAGAGTGTTGCTTTACACTATCACGCTGAAGGTTGGTGAAGTATCGCTCAGCCAATTCCAGGCGCACTACTCCTACAGGTGGTCATAGGTAGTCATCAAGCGCCGCCAGCAGTTCAGCCTGGCTCATAAAGCGTCCAATCCGAATATACTTGATAACCCCCTGCTCATCTATAAGGAAATTTGTCGGTGAATATCTAATATTGTAGGCACGGGCCGCTTCACCATAGCTGTCCAGAGCCATGGTGAACCCCAGGCCATAATACTCGGTATATTGCTGTACTGCACCACTGCTATCCACCGAGTCAATGGCGATGAACTGTATCTCATGCCCTTTTTCCTCGAAAGCGGCCTGAATATACGGCGTCTGCAGTCGACATGCCGCACAGTTAATAGCCCAGAAACTGAGGAAAACGGGCTGGCCCCTCAGCTCGTCTAGTGTTATGGTCTCTCCATCAATGGTAGAGGCTGTAAAAGCCGGGGCCAGGGCGCCAACAACCGGCGCAGTAGTAGAACATCCCCAGTTCAACATTGCTAGGACAGCCAGCAAGCTGAATACTATCCATCGCTTAATATTTTCTCGATTCATGAAGCTACTTCTCATTTAGAAATCAGGATAGATAGGCAAGGGTATTGGTAAGCACAAGCTTATTAGTAAGCATTAGTATTCCTATAGCGATGAGCAGTATCCCGCTGATGATTGAGATTACATTAGACCGACGCCTGAGCCATCTGATAACCGGAAGTGAAGCTCCCAGCGCCAGCCCGACAGCGATAAACGGTATCCCCAATCCCATCGAATAGGCGGCGAGCAAGTAGGCCCCTTTCCATGCCGTTTGTGAGTTAGCCGACATGGTCAGGATCAGCCCCAGTGTCCCATATGCGCAGGTTCCTATCCCCACTGAGAACACTGCCCCCATCAGCGCAGAGCGCAGATAACCAACGTTTCCCCAAAATGGCCGGCTAAGGCGTATCTCGTAGTTGAGCCAGGGTATCTTCATGGCAGCCAGCAGGTATAACCCAAACAGGATAATTATAACACCCCCAATTATACGTAGCAGGTCAGGGCGGAAAAACACCCCTATCAATCCCACAGACGCACCGAGGCCAATATAGACTACGGAAAACCCGACCACAAAGCTGATAGCGTGGAGAAAAATGGTCCAGCGCCTTGCTTCGGCTGATAGCGCAGCGGCACCACCCAAATTGGCCAGATATATAGGCACCAGCGGCAGCACACAGGGTGAGATAAATGCCGCCACCCCTGCCCCGAAGGCAATGGGCAAGGAAGGATCAGTCATGGAGACTAACCTCGATAAGCGCTGGCTTCTTAGGCCTCGCTGCCCACAGCATATGCATGCGATTATAGCACATTGGCCAGCAGTTGGCTGCACTGCGAAAGAAGCGGTAGGCAATATTTTTCCTTGATCGGGAGGGAAAAGTAGAGGAAGGTGGGTCGTCATGGGGCGCTTAAGAACCCGAAGGTGAGACATAAACCGAGAAAGGCAATTATAGTCAGAGGATCAACATGGCGTCGCCGAAGCTATAGAAGCGGTAGCCCTGGCGCATCGCCTCCTGGTAGGCTTCGAGAACATGCTCCCTGCCGGCGAAAGCGGTGACCAGCATAAGCAGGGTGGAGCGGGGCAAATGGAAGTTGGTGATAAGACCGTCCAGTGCGCGAAAGCGGTGCCCGGGCAGGATGAAGAGGTCGGTCCAGCCACAAAAAGCCTCGATCCTTTTTTCACTCTCTCCGAGACATGCACCGCTTTCAGATTGTGTATTTCCTTCAGTCAGGGTATCCAACTTCGGGCGGGCTGTTTCCTCGGCCTTAAGCGCCGCCTGCTCTAAAACCCTTACCGATGTGGTGCCGACGCAGATAATTCGCCGGCCCTCAGCTTTGGCCTGATTGAGCTGCTGAGCCACCTGCGGCGTTAGCTCGCCGTACTCCTTATGCATGGGGTGATCCCCGGGGTCTGCCGCCCGCACTGGTGAAAAGGTATCAAGCCCGACATGAAGGGTGACAAAGGCAAACTGTATCCCCCTTTCCATCAGGCAACGGAGCAGCTCGGGGGTGAAATGCAGCCCCGCTGTGGGGGCAGCAGCGCTTCCCTTTACCCTGGCGTAGATCGTCTGATAACGCTCCGGGTCCTCAAGGGGAAGCTTAATATAGGGGGGCAGGGGTACCTGCCCCAACCTTTCCAGAGCCTCTTCATCGGAGAAGCGGAGCACCCTGAGCGCTCCCTCCATCTGTTCGAGAACCTCGCCCTGCAGACCTTCTAATTCTATCCTTGTCCCCTTGCTCACCCTTCTACCTGGCCTGACCAATGCCTCCCAGAGGCCAGGTCCCATACGGCGAAGCAGCAGGAGTTCCACCCTTCCCCCTGAGCTCGCTTTTCGTCCGGTAAGCCGTGCTGGAATGACGCGGCTGTCATTGAAGACCATGACATCGCCCTCGTGTAGTAGATCCACCAGCTCAAAGAAGTATCGATGCGCTATCGAGCAATCGTCCCGGGAAAGAACCATGAGGCGTGAGCGGTCCCGGGGCTCTACGGGTGTTTGGGCGATGAATTTTAGTGGGAGGTGATAATCGAAATCGCTGGTCTTCATGTAACCAATTATAAAGTGAAGGCTCAGCCCATGTCGACTCGCCTATGACATGGACTTGCGGCATATGGTTTGCCGTGATTCAGGCGACTTGAGATAGTAAATTATTGAATTTAAAAAAGGGGCAGCGCTTGAGCACCGCCCCTTTTGCCCTATTCTGTCAGTCTCCTAGAACAGGCCCATCACCTTGCCGGTCTTGGTATCGATATCCACCTTTCTAAAGGCCGGATCGGAGCTGGTTCCCGGCATCAGGCTGATGGCACCGGCGCAGGGACACAGGAACTTTGCACCGGAGTAGATTAATACATCGCGAATGGGCAAGGTCCACCCTTTGGGTGTTCCCTTAATGGCTGGATCATGGGTGAGGCTGAGGTGGGTCTTCACCATCATGGTGGTGTAGTCGTCGTACATGGAATCGCCCTCTAGAGACTTTGCCTTGGCCTCGGCATCCGGGGTCCAGCTTACGCCGTCAGCCCCGTAGACCACCTTGGCAATGTTATTCACCCGTTCCCGCAGTTTCATTTCCAACGGATAGAGGAACTTAAACTCGTTCGTCTCCTCGCAGGCCTCCTTGACAACATCGGCTAACTCGAGGGCGCCGTCGCCGCCATCGGCCCAGTGCGTAGATACGGCGCAGCGGGCCCCCGCCTCCTCAGCCGACTTTCTCACCATGGCGATCTCTGCCTTGGTGTCGGTGTGGAAGCAATTAATGCAAACGACCGGGTTGATGCCTGACCTCCTGATGACCCCAATGTGGTGAACCATATTGGGCAGGCCCTTCTCCAGCAGCCCCAGGTCCTCTTTGGTGTACGAGTCGGGCAGGGGAATGCCCGCTACCACCTTGGGGCCGCCGCCATGCATCTTGAGTGCCCGGATGGTAGTGGTAAGCACCGAGACGTGTGGCTTGAGACCACTCAACCGGCACTTGACATTCCAGAACTTCTCGAAGCCGATGTCTGCGGCGAAGCCGCTCTCGGTTACATGGTAATCAAACATCTTAAGGCCGATGCGGTCGGCTATGATGGATGATTGCCCCACAGCGATATTGGCGAAGGGGCCGGCGTGTACCATGCACGGCTGATACTCTACAGTGCACATCAGGGTGGGGTTGATGGTGTTTCGCATCCAGGCGGTCATAGCGCCTCCCACCTCCAGATCGCCTGTGGTAACAGGTTTGCCCGATTTATCGAAGGCTACAGTGATGTTATCCATCCTCTCCCGCATGTCGGCTAGATCCCTGACGATGGATAGCATGGCCATGAGCTCGGAGCTTACCGCGATGCCGAACTTGGACTGCATGGTGAAGCCGTCCATACGGCCGCCGAGGCCGATGACTATATTTCTTAGGCTCTGAGCGCAGAAATCCATTATCCAGCCCATCTCCACCCTGGTGGGGTCGATGTCCAGGCGGCGCATCCTGGTGAGCCGGGCCAGTTGCTCGTCATTGTAGTTGCGCTCGTGCTGCATCCTGGAGGTGAGAGCCACCATAGCCAGGTTGTGGGCGTTCATGATATCGTTGATATCGCCGGTAAGGCCCATGGAGAACTCGGTCAAGGGAATGAGCAGCGCATTGCCCCCGCCGGCGGCGGTCCCCTTGATATTCATGGTGGGGCCACCAGAGGGCTGGCGGATGCAGCCGCCGCAATTCTTCCCTCGCTTGCCCAGCCCCTCCAGGAGGCCCATCGCAGTCGTACTTTTCCCTTCACCCAGCGGCGTAGGGGTAATGGCGGTTACCTCGATGTACTTGCCATCGGGCTTGTCCTTGAGGCGCTCGATTATCTTCATGAAATCGAGCCTGCATAGTCTTCCGAAGGGAATGATCTCGTCCTTCTCAAGGTGCAGTCTTTCCCGCCACTCATCGGGGGTTGGCATTTTGGCATCCGCTGCTTCGGAAATCTCCCAATCCTTCATTTTAGTGGCATCGTAGGCCATATAAATATAAACCTCCTTCTCTAATTTACTCACTCACGCGGAGCTATATTGCTTGAGATAGCTCATCGGTTGCGAGACTTATTGCTATTTCAGACCAAGAAACTCTAGCGCGTTATCCCGCAACACCCTCTGCTTGGTTTCATCCCTGATATCCAGCGCCAGGAACTGTTCCTTGGTAAGCTTCAGGCCATAGCTGTTGGAGCCGAACATGACCTTCTCGCGTCCCCGACTGCTGTTCATAAACTTGACCGTCTCGGGGGTCAGGTTGCGCGGGTTGTAGGCCGAGATATCGCCGTAGACGTTGGGGTGGCGGAATATCATTGAGCACCACTCGTCTACCCAGGGATAGCCGGTATGTGAAAGGTTAATCTTGAGGTTGGGGAAATCGATAGCCACCTTGTCTACCTCATAAGGGTGACCTACCCAGCTAGGCAGCGGCTCCGCGGAGTGCCCCACCTGCATCCCCACCGGCACCCCCAGCTCGCTGCACTTGGCGTACAGTGGATAGCACTTCGCGTCGGACGGGCAGAGGCCGAAGGTGATGGGGTGGAAGTAGACATACTTGAAGCCGTACTCTTTGACCGCCTTATCGATATCACGCAGGCTGTCATCGATGCGGAAGGGGTTGTAGCTGGCACCGCCGATAATCCTTCCCTTGCCCTCCTTCACCAGCTTGTAGATATCGTCAATGGGATACTCCATGATCACCTGGTGGTGGTAGTAGTATGACCACATCTTGACATCGGTGAGCATCACATACTCGAAGCCGACCTCATCCATCGTCTTTATCAGCGCCTCTACGCTATTATGGCCAGGCATAAATCCTTGTTCTTTAATCTTCTTGAACTGCTCTCTGGTAGGCGCCTGTCCGCCGAACTGGGTCTTAAAGGTGCTGCGTGCCATTATCTTGAACTCTTCCCAGTCAAACATGTACTCTTCATACCCTGCCTCGGTGGCATAGTTCATTATGTCGATTGCTTTAATGTCTGCAAGCTCTGCCAATTTAAACCTCCTTTTTATTTTTGCTCAGCCTGTGCCTCGGCAGCCCGGACGGTGTTCATCATCAGCATAGTCACCGTCATCGGTCCCACGCCGCCGGGAACCGGGGTGATCGCCTTGGCCTTTTCTTTAATGGCGTCAAAGTCACTGTCGCCCACAAGGATTCGCTTTCCTTCAGCGGTTGTGCCTACCTGGTTAACCCCGACATCGATTACCACTGCCCCTTCCTTAACCATGTCAGCCGTTATCGCCTTGGGTTTGCCCATAGCAGCGATCACGATATCTGCCTGTTTGACGATCGATGCCATGTCCTTCGTCCCGGTATGAACCACCGTCACTGTAGCATTGGCACCCTTCTGTTTCTGCAGCAGGATAGCCATCACCGGCTTACCAACGATGTTGCTTCGACCGCAGACAACCACATGCTTACCTTCGGGGCTGTTGCCGCTACGGACAAGCAATTCCTGGATGCCGTGGGGGGTGCAGGGCATGAAGTAGGGCTCGCCAATTAATAATTTACCCACATTAACCGGGTGGAAACCATCGACATCCTTCTTGGGATCGATTGCGTTCAGCACCTTATCCGAAGCAATGTGCTTGGGCAGTGGAAGTTGGACCAGTATACCGTTCCACTTGGGATCCTTGTTCAGTTCATCGATCTTGGCAAGAAGGATCTCCTCCTTAGTATCATCAGGATACACTAAAGTCTCAGACATGATACCCAGCTCATCGCTGGCCTTGCTCTTGGCTGTAACGTAGGATACCGAGGCCGGGTCCTCTCCGACTCGTATAATGAACAGGCCTGGGGTGATCCCCTTCTTCTTCAGCTCATCTACCTTGACCTTAAGCTCCCCGCGAATCTCTTTTGCAATCTGAGTCCCCGAAATAATCTCCGCTGTCATGTTATGTTTACCCCTTTCTCTCCTTTTCGTCTGCTATTTCTTTAGCGGTGGGGAAAATCCCACAGCTTTCAGCCTCATCGCAGTACCCGAGGCGATAACATTTAGGCTTAAGCTCCGCCCCCAGGCGCGGTGCTACACTTTCCACCTCTGCCTTAATCAACTCGAAGAGCTCCACGATCTCCCATTGCGCCCTGAGGCATAGCCGCAACGAGCATGCATGAAGCAACTCGCGGGCATTCATCGTCATAACCAGCCTTGTCACCATAGCACTGGGAAGTACATATCGGGCATCCTCCGCCGGGATACCCGCATTGATCATATCAATGTAAAGCCTATGGCAATCACGCACCATGTCGTGGTATTTGGGCTCAAGCTCGGTCCTGGCGCTAATTGACGTCGGGGTAATATAATCAGCCTCCTTCAGGGAGAGATACCGCTGGCTCTGCTGGGTGAAGCTCGCCATTCGATGGCGTACAAGTTGGTGGCTGGTGACCCGGGATATGCCCTCGATGGCGAAGGTGAAGCTGGCATGTTCAAAGGTGGAGAGGTGACCTGAGGTGAGGAGGTGAGTGAATAGGCGATCTATCGCCTCCGGGGTTAATTGCTTGCTGATCTCCTTGGTATCAACAGGTGAGGTAGAAACACGGGCCGCAGCAGCGATTGTGCGCTCAGGATCAGGGGTATAACTGATCAGGGAAACGTAAATCATAGCCACTTTGGCCTTGCAGGCCGTCAAAATTATAACATGTGCCGCCGGGGAAGGCAATAGTTTGCGAGCATTTTTTATTCTCTAACCTATCATATAGGAGGATTTGGAGCGGACTCAGAATATGGTATACTATGGCGGAGTGACTGTGTATCACGTTGGTGTGGACTTAATAGAGATAGAGCGTATTGAAAAGGTGTTAGCGCGCTGGGGGGAGCGCTTCCTCGAGCGGGTCTATACCGGGGCGGAGCGTGGCGATTGTCAGAATCGCGCTCCGTCACTGGCGGTTCGCTTTGCTGCCAAGGAGGCGGTGATGAAGGCTTTAGGCACCGGTATCAAAGGGGTTGGCTGGCGGGAGATAGAGGTTCTCCCCAATCGTGATGGCAAACCACTGGTTTACCTTTATGGTGGAGCGCTACAGAAGGCTCGGGGTTTGGGTCTGGGGGAACTGGCCATCAGCCTCTCTCACTCCCGGGACTATGCCATCGCTTCAGTTGTCGGGGGCAGTAGTGAAGATTGTAACCACAGATGAGATGAGGGAGATCGAGCGCGGCGCTGCCGAGCAGGGTCTTCCTTCCGATGTGCTCATGGATAACGCCGGGCTTGCCGTTGCCCTGCGGGTGAAAGATTGGCTCGGCGGCGCAGTGGGACGGCAGATCATCGTCCTGGTAGGGCCGGGCAACAATGGCGGGGATGGTTTGGTTGCCGCTCGCCACCTACACGACTGGGGGGCCAGGGTCAATATTTATATTTGCGGCCACCGAAAAGAGGATGATCCCAACTATAAAATAGTCACTGGTCGTGGCATCACCACCGCTATAGCCAGCCAGGATAGTAACCTGGCCGAGCTTGATAGCCTCCTATCCCTAGGCGATGTGGTAATCGATGCTCTCCTTGGCACGGGGAAGCTACGTCCACTTGAAGGCATCATTAAGGAGGTCTTGACTCGTGTGAGGGAGGTGAAAGATTCAAATCCTGGGCTTAAGGTTGTTGCCCTTGACCTGCCTTCGGGGCTGGATGCCGATAGCGGAGAAGTTGACCCCTCATGCCTTGCTGCTGACCTGACCATCACCTTAGGTTACCCCAAGGTGGGTCTCTTCTCCTTTCCCGGCAGAGACCTTGTCGGCGAGCTTATGGTTGCCGACATCGGTATCCCGGCAAACCTTGGGGGGGGAATCGCCACCGAGCTGATAACAGAGGAAATGGTACGGTCGATGCTTCCCCAGAGACCGCGGAGCGCCCACAAGGGTACTTTCGGGCGCGTGCTCGTCTGCGCGGGGTCGCTTCACTATGTAGGGGCGGCTTATCTCGCCTGTGAGGGGGCTATGCGAGTGGGCGCAGGGCTGGTAACACTTGCAGTGGCCCAGAGCCTCCAGCCAACACTGGCCTCGAAGCTAACCGAGGTGACCTATGCCCCGCTACCTGAGGCAGCGCCCGGGTTTATAGGTAGCGAGACCTCCCCATCCCTGCATGAGAAGCTCGCTGACTATGATGTCCTGCTCATGGGGTGTGGACTGAGCCAGCATCCCGAAGTGGTTGAGTTTATCCGGGATTCCTTGCTTGAGATGCCATCCTCCCTTTCCCCGCTCATGGTTCTCGATGCCGACGCGTTAAATACCCTGGCACAGACCCCTCAGTGGTGGCAGAAGCTGGGGCGGGATGCTATACTTACTCCCCATCCCGGAGAGATGGCGAGACTCAGCGGGCTTCCCACTGAGGAGGTCGGACGGGAGCGGTCTAGGGTAGCACGGGAGAAGGCTGCGCTGTGGCATAAGACGGTAGTGCTCAAGGGGGCGCATACTGTGGTAGCTTCGCCCGATGGAGGGTTAAAGATTAGCGCTGTGGCAAACCCGGGCCTGGCTTCAGCGGGCATGGGGGATGTGCTCTCCGGGGTCATCGCCGGGCTTCTGGCTCAAGGGCTTTCTTACTGTGCCGCCGCTACCTGTGGGGTCTATATCCATGGGCTGGCCGGGGAAATGGTGCGGGCCGAGCTTGGCGATGCTGGCATGGTTGCCAGTGACCTGCTGCCGGCCCTGCCCAGGGCAATAAAAAAGACCAAGGAAGGCTGAGATGTTACTGGCTATAGATGTAGGAAATACCAATATCGCCTTAGGCATCTTTGAAGGGGAGACGCTGCGCGCTACCTGGAGGGTGGCCACCGATATTGATAAGACCGCAGATGAGTATGCTGTGCTATTATTGAACCTATTACCCATGGAGGGTCTAAATCTCTCCGATATAGATCATGTGAGCATTGCCTGTGTGGTTCCCCCGCTACTTACCATTTTCGAGGAGTTGAGCCAGCGTTACTTTAATATCTCGCCGCTCATCGTCGGTCCGGGGGTGAAGACCGGCGTGCGGATCTGCACTGATAACCCGCGAGAGGTGGGTGCCGACCGGGTGGCAAACGCAGCGGCGGCTCACCATCTCTATAGCGGGCCGATGATCTTGATAGATTTTGGCACTGCCACTACGCTCGATGTGCTATCCAAAGAGGGCGATTACCTGGGTGGTGCCATCGCTCCCGGGATCCTCATCGCCGCAGAGGCGCTCTTCGAGAGAGCATCAAAACTGCCCAGGGTCGAGCTAGTTCCTCCGGAACACGCCATTGGCAAGAATACTGTAACCACGATGCAATCGGGGATCATCTTCGGCTATGTGGGGCTTATCGAAAGCCTGGTAAACCGCATGAACCGTGAGTTGGGACAGGATGCGTATGTAGTGGCCACTGGCGGCCTCGCTGAGATAATCGCCGGGCAGACCAAGGTGGTAAATACGGTTAACATGCACTTAACCCTCATCGGATTACGGTTGATTCACGAGCTGAATCGATAGGAGAGGAGAGATGGTTCGAGATAAGACCATAGTTCTGGGTGTCACCGGCAGTATCGCTGCCTATAAGGCGGTGGAGCTGGCGAGCAAGCTCATCCAAGATGGGGCACGGGTGGATGTGGTGATGACCAGGTCAGCGCAGGAGTTTGTCATGCCGATGACCTTTCGCAGTGTCACCCATCGGCCGGTAGTTACCGAGATGTTTGACCTGGAGTCTGAGTTTAGCATCGAGCATGTATCCCTGGCTGAGCGGGCAGATCTGGTGGTCATCGCCCCAGCTACGGCTAACATCATCGCTAAGCTGTCTGGGGGTATCGCCGACGACATACTCAGTTGCACCTTGCTTGCCACCAGGGCGCCTGTACTGGTGTCACCGGCGATGAATGTGAATATGTATGAGAATGAGATTACTCAGGAGAATATCGCCAGGCTGAAGAAAAGAGGCTATAAATTTATCGGTCCGGTTCAGGGTCGGTTAGCCTCCGGTGCCTGGGGATTGGGTCGCTTTGCTGAGATAGATGACATCCTGGGCGCGATTCATCAGGCGCTGGGCCGTGCTGGTGACCTGGCAGGCCGAAAGATCGTGGTGAGCGCCGGGGGCACACAGGAGCCTATCGACCCGGCGCGTTATATCGGCAATCGCTCCTCAGGGAGGATGGGCTATGCGCTGGCTGAGGCGGCCCGTGACCGTGGGGCAGAGGTGGTTCTAGTAAGTGCCCCGACTGCTCTTGCTCCTCCCATCGGCGTAGCGTTAGTTCAGGTTCAGACCACCCTCCAGATGAGGGATGCCGTCGATAGTGCGATCCGGCAGGCTGACGCACTCATTATGGCTGCTGCTCCTGTCGATTATCGTTCGGCTTCCATTTCCGAAAGGAAGATCAAGAGGGGGACGGAGTCTCTCACCCTGGAGCTGGTGGAAAACCCGGATATACTCAGCGGGGTCAAGGGCGGGAGAGGCGGTCTTGTCCGGGTTGGATTTGCCGCGGAGAGCGAAAACCTCGTGAAAAACGCCACAGAGAAGCTAAAAAAGAAGAAGCTCCATCTTATAGTGGCCAATGATATCACAGCGACCGATAGCGGCTTTGGCGTCGATACCAACCGGGTGGTACTCATCGACCGCTCAGGCAAGGCGGAGAGTCTGCCCCTGCTTACCAAATCGGAGGTGTCCGGTAAAATACTGGACAGGGTAGTGGAGCTACTGCCGAAAGTGAAGGCAAAGAGGTAGGTTCGTAGGATTCATGGCACAGAAGCTAGCAGAGATTCCCAAAGTCTATGACCCACGAATAGTGGAGACAAAGTGGTATCAGTTCTGGCAGGAGAAAGGATACTTTTCCCCCAAGATTGACCCCCAGAAAAAACCCTTCGTAATCATAATGCCCCCACCCAATGTCACCGGCGAGCTTCACCTGGGGCATGCCCTCACCGCAACCCTGGAAGACATCATGATCCGCTGGCACCGTATGAAGGGTGACCCCACCCTCTGGCTTCCCGGTATCGACCATGCGGGGATCGCTGCCCAGGTGGTAGTGGAGCAGGCGCTCGCTAAGGAGGGTATCACCAGGCATGGGATGGGGCGGGAGAAGTTCCTCGAGCGGATGTGGCAGTGGATGAAACAGTATGGCAGGGCGATAGCGGAGCAGCATAAGCGCCTGGGCGCCTCCTGTGACTGGAGCCGAGAGAAATTCACCATGGACGAGGGGCCTTCTAAAGCGGTACGCACTACCTTCGTTCGCCTCTATGAAAAAGGACTAATCTATCGAGGCGAGCGTATCATCAACTGGTGCCCTCGCTGCGTTACTGCCCTTTCAGATCTCGAGGTGGAACACGAGGACACCTCCGGCCATCTATGGTACGTGCGATACCATCTAAAGGGTAGCGACGAGTTCATCACCGTTGCCACCACACGTCCCGAGACCATTTTCGGTGACACTGCAGTGGCGGTAAATCCTGAGGACGAGCGACATAGGAGTCTTATCGGGAGGACGGCTATACTGCCCGCTATCGGCAGGGACATACCCATTATCACCGATGATGCTGTCGATCCCTCATTTGGTACCGGGGCGGTGAAGGTTACCCCGGCCCATGACCCGGTAGACTTCGAGATTGGACAGCAGCATGATTTGCCCTCGGTGAATATATTAAACCCCGATGGGACGATGAACCAAAACGCTGGCCCTTATAAGGGTCTTGATCGCTTCGCCTGCCGCGAGCGGCTTCTCGCCGACCTGGAGAGTGAAGGCCTTATGGTCAAGGTGGAGCGCCATCAACACTCCGTTGGGCACTGCTGCCGCTGCAATACCGCGGTAGAACCCTGGGCCAGCAAGCAGTGGTTCGTCAAGATTTCGCCGCTTGCTATACCTGCAATCGACGCGGTTACCGACGGCAGGATAAGGATCATCCCGGGGCGATTTACCAAGGTCTACCTAAACTGGCTAGAGAATATCCGAGACTGGTGCATCAGCCGCCAGTTGTGGTGGGGGCACAGGATACCGGTATGGTACTGCAACGGTTGCGGCCAGCTCACCGTGAGCATTGATGATCCCCGAGCCTGCATTCAATGCGGATCGTTGGAAATCGTTCAGGACCCCGATGTCCTCGATACCTGGTTCAGTTCGGCGCTCTGGCCTCACTCTACCCTGGGCTGGCCCGATACCACCGAGGATTTCAAATACTTCTATCCGACTTCGGTTATGGAGACGGGCTATGACATCCTCTTTTTCTGGGTCGCCAGGATGATAATGATGGGGCTGGAGAATACCGGGGAGGTGCCATTCAACACCGTTTACCTTCACGGGCTGGTGCGCGATGAGAAGGGCGAGAAGATGAGCAAGATGAAGGGCAACGTCTTAAATCCCCTGGATACTATCGAAAGCTACGGCACCGATGCCCTGCGCCTTGCCCTCTCCACCGGCACCTCGCCGGGAAACGATATCAGGCTGAGCAAGGGGAAGCTGGAGGCAGCCCGCAACTTCGCCAATAAGCTGTGGAACGCTTCCCGGTTCATACTGGGCAATATGGAGGAAGGGCAGGGTGTAAGGATCGAATTCGACTTGCTGCCACTGGAGGATCGCTGGATTCTAAGTCGCTTGAGTCACCTTGTCGCCAGCGTCGATAGCCTCATGGAAGACCTCCAGTTCGGAGAGGCACAGCGGCAGATACACGACTTCATCTGGGGGGAGTTCTGCGACTGGTATATCGAGATGGCGAAGCTCCGCCTCAAGGTAGGGGATGGCGAAAAAGGCAGGATATCCCCGATACCGGTACTTGCCTACGTCCTGGAGACCTCGTTGCGCCTGCTCCATCCCTTCATGCCTTTCATTACTGAGGAGATATGGCAGAATCTTAAAGGATACTTCGATTACGACATGGCTGAATCTATTATGGTCTCCCCCTACCCTGCCGCCGATGAAGAGGCGCTGGACGAAGAGGCGGAGAAACAGATGGCGGTGGTTATAGATATTGTTCGGGCGATTAGAAACGCGCGCGCCGAGTTCCGGGTGGAGCCATCCAGGTGGATAGAGGCACTGGTAGCTGCTGTGGAAACGAAGCCCGCAATTGAAACCCAGGCTCAGGCTATTGAGACCCTGGCGAGGGTAAGGCCGCTTACCATTATCGGCATGGAGGGTGCGAGGCCAGATAAAGCTAAGACGATAGTGCTTGAGGGGGCGGAGGTGATCCTGCCTATGGCGGGCATGGTCGACATTGAGGTGGAAAGGGAGCGTTTGAAGAAGGAGAGCGAGGTCACTCAGGCGGAGATCACCCGCTTCGAGGCCAGGCTTAATGATGAGAATTTTATATCCAAGGCGCCGCCGGACGTGGTGGAAAGGGAAAGGAAAAAGCTGGCTACCCAACTTGACCGGCTGATGAGGCTAGGTGAAAGGCTTTCCCAGCTTGGCTAGCACACTGAGAACCAGTAATCCATCTCGATATGAACTTCAAATTACGGTATAATGTAGAAGGAAGCATTTTTAAGGGGTTGAGGACGTAGAATGGAAACGAAGAAGAGTAATGAGATAAAGAATGCCGTGCGTGAGCTTTACGCCGGGATAGCGAGGCAGCACACGACCTCCTGCTGCGCACCGCGGAGCGAAGAGGCGTCGAGCTGTTGTAGCTCATGCGCCGCTGAAACAAGCCATGCTCAGAGGCTATATTCCACAGAGGAGCTGGAATCCATAGCGGCTGACATACCCTCGCTGGGATGCGGCAACCCTATTGCACTGTCGGAACTGCAGCCCGGAGAAGTGGTACTCGACCTGGGAAGCGGAGGGGGGCTGGACTGCTTCCTGGCGGCGCAGAAGGTTGGTTCCCAGGGCAAGGTTATCGGGCTGGATATGACACCAGATATGATTAAGCTGGCAAGGGCAAACGCGGAAAAGCTCTCACTGAGCAATGTCGAGTTTCGGCTGGGCGAGATGGAGTACATGCCCATCGAGAGCGAGTCGGTGGATGTGGTTATCTCCAACTGCGTGATAAACCTTTCCCCGGATAAGGACGCTGTCTTCAGGGAGGTTTTTCGGGCGCTCAAGCCAGGGGGAAGGCTCTGCGTTTCCGACATCGTCACCCACGGCGAGCTGCCGGCATCGGTTCGGGAGAGCCTAGAGCAATGGGCTGGCTGCGTGGCCGGTGCCCTTGAGGAGGGGGAGTACCTGGACAAAATTCAGGCCGCTGGTTTTGTTAGACTAGAGGCACAAGAAGAGCCCCCGACCGTCTATAAAGAGGAAACTGCCTGCGGAGTGGGAGCCCCGATAGTCAGCATTGCGGTGAAAGGCTATAAGCCGAGATAGTCGTCCCAGACATACCAATTGCATCACAAAACAAAATACTCTAGCAACTGCAACTGCGTGTTTTAACCTCTGTGATTGAAACACCCCCATAGGAGCGTAATGATGACCGAGGAAGAATCTAAATCCAGGAACGATTTCATCAAGGTATTCGAAGAAAAAACAAGAGAGGTTTTCAGCTCAGAGGCTAATCGAGAAAGGGTGGGAGAGCTAACATACAATAACTACTTGAAATGCTTTGGCTGCTCTCAATCTATGCTGCATGCTTTTCAAGAGGTTTTAGGGTTTAAGGACGATTTTTGGTTCAAGGCGCTGGGTGGCCTGCAAGGGGGAGGTAGTAGTGGATTGACCTGTGGTGCATTGCTTACGGGTTTCGTACTCATCAGCGCTAGAGTAGGGCGAAGCAATATTGAAGATGGTCTTGTAGCATTACTACCAGCCTTCGAGCCATCCCATAGACTGACCAACTGGTTTAAACCCATGTACAAGAGTACTGTCTGCTCGGAGATTACGGGGGTCAACTGGTTTGACCTGAATGAGGTGACAGAACACTACCTCAGCCCTCGGGGAATGGAAACGGTGGAAAAATGTGCCAGGCTAACGGGCGGGACAGCCAGCAAGGTAGCAGAGATACTGAGCCAGTTGTAGTATAGGCAAATCAACAATTAAGGGGAAGTTTGGTGCTTTATCGTGTTCTAACTGTCTGCGAAGGTCAGAGCTCTATAGCAAGCATATCGGTGAAAGCCTTCAAACCTGAGTAGTCTCCCCGCTAGAATCCCTTAGACGCTGCCCCATGCCCCACTGGCGCTCCAGCTCCCTGAGCGCCTTTTTTGTATCGCTGGCAATGCGCGCCTTATCAGAGTTGTTTAACCGATACTTGAAGAGCCAGTAGGTAAACTCCTTAAGCTCAACGAGTTTCATAGAATTGCGCCTGGGATAGCCCCTTTCTTTTCTGAATCTCCCAAGCAATTCGGTTATGGGGGCGCCATATATGCGCTCGTAGGCCTCCTCCCAGAGGCTATTGTTCTCATTAAAGGCACGTGCTCGCTGTTCCTTGCGTGCTTCCTCCTCCACAGCGAGTAGCAATGCCTCCTCTACGGTGATACCGTAGAAATAGTTGAGGTGAGCGCGGTATTTGGCCTCGCCGATGAGCTGGCAGAATTCCTCTTTAGGTAGCTCAATGGGTGCTCTGGCGTGGAAGAGAAGAGCGAGCATTTCTTTCTCAGGAATGAGATGATCGATCTCAGCGAGCAGGCGCTCAGCAAGGAGCAACCAGTCGAAGGCTTCGTTGGCGATGAGATAGCGATAATCCCGGCCGTTGTGGCTCTCCTCGGCCACAGTCCACTGCCCGATAGCCTCGAGGAGGGCAATATACCAGTGCTTTCCGTTTGCGATGTCCTCCCTTAGATGGCGAATCGCCTCGCTACCGTTCGAGACGCTGGTATCACCGAAGGGCTGTAAATGCTTCTCCATGCCACTCTCGCTATCGCCTCAAGAAGGCAAGCACCTCTTCAAGTGGCCTTGTATTCAATATATGGCTTGCTTCGCACCAACCGCGCCGAGCCACACCTACCCCGAAGCGAACCAGGTCAAGGTGCGAGGTGCTATGGGCATCAGTAACCACGGTCAGCTTCACCCCCAGCTCCATGGCCCGAAGGGCATGAATATCCTTTAGGTCGAGGCGACTTGGCATGGCGTTTATCTCCAGTGCGGTGTTGGTCTCAGCGGCGGCGCGGAAGACCGCCTCAAGGTCCACCATAATTGGCTCACGCTCCCCCAGGAGTCGGCAGGTGGGATGAGCGAGAACATCGACGTGGGGGCTCTTTATGGCACGAAGGATACGCTCCGTCATCTTGCCCTGCTCCTGGTTCATCGCCGAGTGTACCGCTGCGATAACGATGTCCAGCTCTGAAAGCAGATCCTCAGGGAGGTCCAGGGTGCCATCGGCACGAATATCCACCTCGATCCCGGCGAGGATGCGGAAACCATCCACCTGCTCATTGAGCTTGCCTATTTCGGTGATCTGTTTTCGTAACCTTTCCTCATCTAGCCCGTGTGCTACACCTCGCCCTGCTGAGTGGTCGGTTATGGCGATATACTTATATCCACGTTCCCTGGCGGCAAGAGCCATCGCCTCGATGGAATCGTGGCCATCGCTCCAATCGGTGTGTACATGGAGGTCTCCCTTTATATCGCCAGGCTCGATGAGACGGGGGATATCATTTTCCGCTGCCCTCTCCACCTCCCACTGCCCTTCCCTGAGCTCGGGCGGGATGAACTGTAGACCCAGCCTCCGGTAGAAGGACTCCTCATCGGTGAACTTCTCGGTGATGCCGCTCTCTAGGTCGGTCATCCCGTATTCGCTGAGCCTTAGCCCCTGGCGGTGTCCACGCTCCCTGATGGCGATGTTGTGCTGTTTTGAGCCGGTGAAATACTGGAGCAGTGAGCCAAAAGAGTCGTGGTCTACCAGCCTGAGGTCGATCTGGAGGTCGCCGGGGACGAGCACACTGGCCTTGGTACTCCCCTTGACCAGCGTCTCCTTAACCCGGGGCAGGCTAACGAAGGCACTAATAATACCTTCACGGTCATCGGCGGTACCCATGAGGTCGATGTCGCCGACGGTCTCGCGGAAGCGGCGCAGGCTTCCCGCCGGGGTGAGATTCTTAAGGCCGGGGCGTTCTCGAAGCTCCCGCATGATCCCCTCGACCACCGGTAGCGCGTCTCCGATAGGGGTGCGCCGCTCCTTGGTTCGCGTTGCCTGAAGCTGGCGCAGGATATTCTCCGCCACCTTGTCGCCCATACGGGGCATGCTGGCTAACCGCCCATCGCGGATTGCCGCTTCAAGGTCATCGATGCTGTTTACCCCCAGCTCATTGCAGAGGCGGATGGCGATCCTGGGGCCGATGCCGGGGATATCGAGGAGGGTGCTTATTCCCTCGGGGAACTCTGCCCTTAGCTCATCGTAGTAATGGAGGCGACCGGTGGTCACGAGCTCCATTGTTTTCTTGGCGATGGCCTCACCCACGCCGGGGATTTCCTCCAGGCTCTGCCCCTCCTTTACCATCTGCTCTACTTCCACCGGCAGGTGCTCGATGGTGCGGGTTGCCCGCTGATAGGCGCGGATCTTGAACTGGTTCTCGCCCTTTATCTCCAGCAGGTCGGCGATATCCGAGAAGACCTTCGCGATGTCGCTGTTTTTCATGAGCCCGATGCCATCTTTAATGCGTTAGCATTTGATCCCCAATTCTTTTTCAAGATCAAAATAGGCTTTTTTGCGGTCATAAAGTTCATCTATTTTTCCTAACTCAACAAATTTTAGCCTATTATCAATCTCATGAAATGTCCCAGAAAGCAGATTTTCAACCTTTTCATGATCTGACTCAGATGCCACGATATATATATGACTGTTCCACAAATCAAACGCGTGCTTTAATTTACCGAGAGCATGTTCTACATCGCCACCAACTTGAACCTCAAAAACGTAAGTTGGCACGGAATGGGCTAGTTTTCGCCATACAGCATCAAGCCTACTTGTTTTACTGCCTATCTTAATTGGGTATTCAGAATCGGCAAGGAAGCCCTGAATTCTCCCAATTTCAACCAATCTTAATTTCACTTCGTTATGGGAAGGTATAAATGGGGTTTCAGCCTCAGCCACTCGCATTCTATCCGGCTCTGATAGCTTTTGCACGTAATCCGTTGGCTGGATAGATTGGAGTTGGGAAATAAGCCAGTTGGCCATATACTCGTTAAGAAGTTGGAAACCTGAACGCGTGCGTTTCTTTAAATCCTCTGAAATTATTCTGGATTTAATCCATTCAGCATATGGCAAACACTTCTCTACATCGAACTCTAATCGCAGTGACCAAATTACTCGTTCCTCTTTTATTTCCTGAGGCCAGAGTGGCTTATCCTGATAAAACTTCGTTTTTACAACCCCATAACCAATAACACCAATTACTGGTTGCGTAGCATAAAAGAATATAATATCGTTCTCACATAACTCATCCCATAGGTGTCTCTGCGTTTGCTTAAGACCCCAGATATTCTGATAACTAAAAGCGGTTTTCCAATTCTCAGGTGAACCCACAGCTAACCAGTAATTTGCCATTATGCTACCTTCTCAACATACGTTGATAATCAGAATACCTGTTACCCAGCTTCATCTACATCATCCCAGCAACGTAAGTGACAGGCGTATTTCATACATGAACCCCAGAAGGTTATTAGATCTTCGTGTTCCGGGCCTCTTATCCATCCCTCGGCTACAACAACCACCGGCTGATTGCGTCTCATTGGTTTTCCGCACTTAATCACAGGTATGAACGCCTAACTTAGCCTCCATATGTCACCTTCCCTATCACTTCACTATCTCCCGCAGCATTTCTTGTACTTCTTGCCGCTGCCGCAGGGGCAGGGGTCGTTGCGACCCACCTTATTGCCCACGGCTACCGCCTCCTTGCGCCTGGCTGCCTCCGCCATCGGCGACGCGGCTGGTGCCTTCTCCGTCTTGATCTGTACTTTATAGATGGTGTTCACCACGTCGTGCTCCATACCGTCGAGCAGGCTCTGGAACATGGCCTGCCCCTCCTGCTTGTACATTATCAGCGGGTCCCTTCCTCCTGCTGCGTGCAGGCCGATTCCCTGACGCATGTTCTCCATGGCGGTCAGGTGTTCCACCCACCGGCGATCGATGGTGCGCAGCATAACCAGTCGCTCCAGTATCCGCATCTTATCGGGGCCGAACTCCCGCTCTCGCTCTTCATAGAGAGAGATGGAATGCTTAAGAAGCTGCTCCTTGATGTCCTCGCGTTTCATCTGGGAGAGGGCGCCTGCATTCAAGCTCGGTGGCAGGGGTAAAACTTTGCCTACCTCGTTCACCAGGCCTTCGAGGTCCCAATCTTCAGCATGATCGCTTTCAAGGTGAGAGGCAACAAGGCGCTTAAGCTCCTCAGCGATCATGGACTGGATATTAGATTTAATGTCTGCGCCGCTCAGTATCTTCCTACGCTCGCTATAGATCAACTCGCGATGCCTGTTCACCACATCGTCATAGTCCACCAGGTGCTTCCTGATGTCGAAATGGTATCCCTCGATCTTGGTCTGAGCACCCTCGATGGCCTTGCTCACCAGGGAATGCTCAATAGGGATGTCCTCATCGAAGTGGCCCCGCTCCATCAAGCCCTTGATACGGTCGCCACCGAAGCGGCGCACAACATCGTCCTCGAGAGATACGTAGAAGCGGGAGCTTCCCGGGTCACCCTGGCGTCCCGCCCGCCCGCGGAGCTGGTTGTCGATGCGCCTCGCCTCATGGCGCTCGGTGCCTATGATGTGGAGGCCACCCAGGTTTTTCACCCTTTCGCTCTTCTCCTTCAATTCCTTTTCAGGCTGGCCCTCAGGTTTTCCGCCCAATATTATGTCAACGCCACGTCCTGCCATATTGGTAGCCACGGTCACTAAGCCAGGCTGACCTGCCTGTGCGATAATCACCGCCTCCTTCTCGTGGTGTTTGGCGTTTAAGACCTGATGGGGGATACCCCGCCTCTTCAGCATTTCGCTCAGGTGCTCCGATTTCTCGATGGAGACCGTGCCCACCAGCACCGGGCGCTCATTGCCATGAAGCTCTTCGATCTCGCGGGCTACAGCACGGAACTTCGCTTCCTCGTTCTGGTAGATCTGGTCGGTATTGTCGGTGCGAATCATCGGCTTATTGGTGGGGATAATCACCACTTCAAGCTCATATATCTTATGGAACTCCTCGGCCTCGGTAACCGCAGTGCCGGTCATACCGGCAAGCTTTTCATAGAGGCGGAAGTAGTTCTGGAAGGTGATGGTGGCCATGGTGATATTCTCCCGCTGCACCTGAACCCCTTCCTTCGCCTCGATGGCCTGGTGTAGCCCTTCGGAGTAACGCCGGCCATGCATCATCCGCCCGGTGAACTCATCGATGATGATCACCTGTCCATCCTTGACCACGTATTCGCGGTCCCTGCGGAAGAGGATATGCGCCTTCAGGGCGCTTTCCAGGTAATACCTGAGGTGTGAGTGTTCAGGGTTTTCCCAGAAATCATGGATATTGAGTGCCCGCGCTACCTTGGCTTGGCCTTCCTCGGTGAGATTCACTGCCCTATTCCTCTCATCCACCTCATAGTCTCCCTCGGCATCCTCTATGGCGTCCTTCTTTGGACGAAGTCGAGGGGCAAGTTTGGCGAACGTGTCGTATGCCTGCGCAACCTCGGCGGGCTGCGCTCCGCTGATAATTAAGGGGGTGCGCGCCTCATCTATGAGGATGTAGTCCACCTCATCCACTATGGCATAGTGAAGGGGGCGCTGTACGCACTGGGAGAGGTCAACCACCATGTTATCCCTGAGGTAGTCGAAACCGAACTCGTTGTTGGTGCCGTAGGTAATATCTGCCGCATATGCCTGGCGGCGGGTAACCGGTCTCAGGTGCTGCCACGCTGCATCATCCGACTCGTGATCCGGGTCGAACAGGAAGGAGGCTTCATGCTGGATGCTGGCTACAGAGATGCCCAGCAGATGATAGATAGGGCCCATCCAGTGGCAGTCTCGCTTTGACAGGTAGTCGTTAACCGTGACCACGTGGGCCCCCTTGCCGGTAAGGGCGTTGAGGTAAACTGCACAAGTAGCTACCAGGGTCTTGCCCTCGCCGGTCTTCATCTCGGCGATCTTGCCCTGGTGAAGGACGATACCCCCCATAAGCTGTACGTCGAAGTGGCGCTGGCTGAGGGTGCGTTTTGCCGCCTCCCGAACCGCAGCGAAGGCCTCGGGGAGAAGCCCGTCCAGCGGTTCACCCTTCTCCAACCGGTCCCTGAAGTCATCGGTCTTTCGGCGCAGCTCATCATTGGAGAGGGATTCGAACTGGGGCTCAAGGGCGTTAATGCTCTCCACTGTGGGCTTTAGACGCCCCAGTTCCTTCTCATTGGAGTCCACCACCAGGCTGCCAAGCCACTTGAGCATGCTTATTCACCACCGATTATTCTCATGGCTTCCTCGGCCATCGATTCTAAAACCGCCACCGTTACCTCTCCCATGCCATCGACAGTGAAGGCATGGACCGAACTGGCAGCATCTGACCTCAGGATACAGGGTATGCCGTTGCTCTCCAGTAGGCCCTTTATGACGTGAGCCTCCATCTCGCCGGAGGAGCGGTACACATCCACCAATTTTTCGCCCATAGTTATCACTCACTCGAACATTGCACCAACAGAGAGCCCGGCGTGGATGCGGTGTATCGCTTCGCCAAGGAGCGCCGCCAGGGAGAGAATAGAAATCTTTTCGTTCTTCTTGCTATCCGGGAGGGGGATAGTATCGGTAACCACTACTTCTATAACCGGGCTTTTAGCGATCCTCTTAACGGCGGATCTGGAAAAGACGGGGTGAGTACAACAGGCGTAAATCTCAGTGGCCCCAGCTTTCTGCAAAGCAGTTGCGGCAGTAACTAGTGAGCCTGCGGTATCGATCTCATCGTCTATCAGGAGAGCGCGCATCCCGGCGACATTGCCAATGATATTGAGCGTCTCCGCCTTATCGATATTACCCACCCTGCGCTTCTCGATAATTGCCAGTGGGGTACTGAGCCTCTCCGCTAGGTCACGGGCCCGCTTGGAGATGCCGATGTCGGTGGCGACCACTACCAGATTCCCCAGAGCTTTAGTTTCGAAATAGTTACCCAACATGTATAGCGCGGTCAATTCATCCACCGGGATGGTGAAAAAGCCCTGGATCTGCCCGGCATGAAGGTCCACGGTCAATAGACGGTTGGCCCCAGCTACCGTGATCATATCGGCGACAAGCCGTGCGGTTATCGGCACCCTTGGCTGGTCCTTCTTATCGGTGCGCCCATAGCCGAAATAGGGGACCACCGCGGTGATACGCGCCGCCGAAGCCCGCCTTAAGGCATCGAGCATGATAAGTAGCTCCATCAGGTTTTTATTCACCGGGGATGAGATCGGCTGGATAACATAGACATCCCGCTCCCGCACATTTTCTAGAATACGCACAAAGATATTCTCATTGCTGAATTCGAAGACCTCAGCCTGGCCTAAAGGGATTTCCAGATAATCGCAGATCCCCTGAGCTAAGGCCGGGTGTGCGTTTCCGGTGAAAACCTTCAACTCGTCAATCAAAGCTCCTCCTTTTTCAATCATTCATTTGCCCTTGAACTGTGCTTCCCTTTTCTCGATAAAGGCGGCTACGCCCTCGCGGTAGTCCTCCGAGCTCAGCGCCAGCGCCTGGTAGGCTGCTGCCATCTCCAGCGCCGCCTCCAGGTCGGTATCAAGTGCCTTGTAGGCCAGCACCTTGGACATCTGGACAGCCAGTGGTGGGTTTTGGGCTATCTTTCCTGCCAGGTCCATGGTCTCCCGCTCCAGGTCATCGGCAGATACAAGGCGGTTCAGCACCCCGATTCGTTTGGCCTCTTCCGCCTCAAGGAAATCGCCGGTGAACAGAAACTCAAGCCCCCTGCCCAGCCCCATAAGGCGGGTGTAGAGCCATGTGCCACCACCGCCGGGGATGAGCCCGACCCTGACGAAACCGTTCCTGAACCTGGATTTCTCCGAGCCCACCCTCATGTCGCAGGCAAAGGCAAAATCGCAGCCAGCGCCCACAGCAGCGCCGTTAACCATGGCGATGGTCGGTTTGTCCAACCTTTGAAGCCCGAGGGCCACCTTCTGGTAGCTGTTCCGCACGTTATGATGCATCTCCACCGGGGTCCCGCTTAGCCCGCTAGCCTTACCGCCTTCGCTAATATCAGCGCCTGAGCAGAAGACCCTACCGGCGCCGGTAAGGACCACCACCCTCACATCGTCATTGCTGGCTATTTCAGCTATCGCTGCCACCATCTCCTGCAGCATCCGGGTGTCTAGGGCATTCATTTTATCAGGACGGTTCATGGTGATGGTAGCAATATGCTCCTCTTTTTTCAGGATAATGTTCCGGTAAACCATAGGATCCTCCCCCTCTTTATTGCAATGCTATTTAACAGGCTCCAACATTTCATTCTAGCATAAAAAAACCTCTCGATACAATTTATATACTCGTCCAGTACATTGGTGGCACGTCACCGTTCGCCTAATGTGGTTGTCATCTCGGGTGCAGCGAATCAATTTCACCCTTTTCCACCCACCCGCCCTGATATGCGGCACTGCCCCGACATATCGGGGAGACCCCTGCCATAGGAGAGCCCCTCTCTGGACTCCCCCTTTATAGATCCTGCTTAACCAAGTAACAACTACCATTAAACGGGATCAATTTAACTATGTGCCTCGATTATCGATTGAGGGCTTATTGCTCCTGCGCCATGGTCTCGAGCGCCGCCCGCGCTGCCTCCGTCTCCGCCTGTCGCTTGCTCTTACCACGACCCCTGGCGATTACACTGCCGACAATGGAAACCTCAACGGTGAACTCCTTGGCATGGTCCGGGCCTACCGCCTTAATGGTTCGATAAATTGGGGCCTCACCATGCCTTGCCTGTGCGATCTCCTGAAGCTGAGACTTATAGTCATAAAAAAGCCTGTGTTTGACAGCTCTACCTATCTCGTCGTCGAAGAGATGGAGCATAAAGTCCCGACATGCGGCAAAGCCCTGATCGATCAAGATAGCTCCGACCACCGCTTCGAAGGCTCCTGCTAGTATAGACTGCTTGGCGCGTCCCCCGCTGGCCTCCTCGCCACGCCCCAGATAAAGGTAGTTGCCAAGCCCCAGGGATCTGGCTAACCGTGCCAGGGTTTCCCCGCGCACCAGCGCTGCCCGGAGCTTGGTCATCCCTCCCTCAGATAGGTGGGGAAAATCTTCATAAAGCTTCTCGGCGATGACAAATCCCAGCAGGGAATCTCCCAGGAACTCCAGCCGCTCATTAGAGGGCAGGGCGAAGTCGGTGTTTTCATGCAGATAGGAGCGGTGAACCAGGGCTTGCTTGAGCAGAGCGGGATACCTGAAGGTGAAGCCGAGCGTATCCTGTAATTCCATGAATTCGGCAGATTCAGCCAAGATTTAGCCCCCCCATCAACATAAGTATTCCGCCTCGATTTGTCAAGGCAGGCGTGATATAATTCGAATCTAATGGAGAACCTGGCATTAAAGATGAGCCGGGGTATGCCTGGGAAACTCATCGCCTTTCTCCGCATCGCCGGGGAGGAAGCCCAGGCACAAGGGCAGAGGCTATATCTTGTGGGCGGTGCGGTTCGCGACCTTTTCCTGGGGCGTCCCAATCTGGACTTCGACCTGGTGGTAGAGGGCGATGCCCCTCGCCTCGCTCGCCAGCTTGCCAAGAAGGAGAGGCTGGATGGGGAGAATAGCAAAGTTGGGGAGCGGGTGACAGTTCACCGTCAATTCGGCACGGCAAAGTTCAGCCACGGGGGATTGAACATCGACCTGATCACGGCGCGCTCCGAAACCTATGCTAGACCTGGAGCCCTGCCCACAGTGCAGCCAGGAAAGATCCGGGATGACCTTCACCGGCGGGACTTTTCTATAAATGCTATGGCCATCGACCTGAGCCCGGCCTCTTTCGGCCAGTTGCTTGACCCTCATGGCGGTCGCAGTGACCTGGAGCAGAAACGAGTTGTTCGCATCCTTCATGAGCGCAGCTTTATCGATGATGCCACCAGAATTCTGCGTGCGCTTCGCTATGAACAGAGGCTTGGTCTCAAGCTCGAGCGTAATACCGAGCGGCTGCTCTGCGAGCATAAATCGATGCTGGACACTATAAGCGGCGACCGAATAAGGCACGAACTGGAGCTTATCCTGAAAGAGGACCGCCCCGAGCAAATCCTTAAGCGCGCACAGGCTCTAGGGGTACTCCAGCAGCTTCACCCTTCCCTGAGAGGCAATGGATGGCTGGCCCAGAGGTTTCGCCAGGCTCGCCGGGAAGCGATGGCCGACCCCACCCTTTACCTACTGTTGCTTGTCTACCACCTCAGCGAGACTGATATTGAGGGCCTCATCGACCGCCTTAAGATAGTGGGGGAATTGGGGCGAAACATGCGGCAGGTGCCCCGACTGAAGGATGAGCTCCCCATCCTGGCAGAAGACGCCCTCCCCAACAGCAGAATCCACCGTCTGCTCAAACGCTATCACCCAGGGACGATCGCTGCCTGTGGTCTGGCCAGCGATTCACCAATTATTCGCTCCCATCTGGAGCGATACCTAAACGAATTGCGTTATGTCAAGGCAATCCTGGATGGGGAGGATCTAAAGAGACTGGGGGCCAAGCCCGGACCTCGCCTGGGAAGGATGCTGGAAACACTGCGATGGGCAAGGCTGGATGGGCAGGTGAGCACCAGGGAGGAGGAGGAGGCGCTGGTCAGACAAATAATGGGGGAGAACCGGGATGGAGGGGGCGGAACTGGTGGGGGTAGCGAAGGAGGGATAGCAGAATTTGGCGGAGACATGTGACGTGTGTGGTGAACCCCTGGGCGAGGAGAATGTCTCCCGCTGCCTGATATGCGGCCGCAGGTTTCATATGGCATGGTCTACCGATGCGCCGGTGGAAAACTGCGGGCACGCCTTTTTCGATGAGCGCTCCTCGGCCCTAGGGTTTATCTGCAGTCCATGTGTAGATGAGAACCGAGAGATCGGCGGATCGATTATCGACATGGGGTAAATGCCAGTTTAGTTCAGAGCCAGCAGCCCGGGTCGGCGGCAAGCATATCGCCGGTTCTCTCGAAGGGTCGGCCACGACAGCCAGCGCATTCCACCCTATATTCGCATTCGCTACACTTACCCTTCAGTAGTTCCCGCGAGCGTAGCTGCGCCAGCAACTCTGCTTCGTTCATATCGAGTTAGCTTATAATTTGCGGCGATAGCATAAAGAAATAGGAAGGGATCCCCGAGTTCCACTTCATAATTTGAGCCACGCTACCACCTCTCCGGGTAACTGGCGCGCCGGGCCGCTTTTCGCTGTGCAGAGGGGCACCGAGTCCAGGAAAGCAGTACCGTAGTTCTTCGATTTAATCCTGCGGTCAAGCACCACGATAGCCCCCCGGTCGCTTCTGCTGCGGATCAGGCGTCCGAAGCCCTGCTTGAACCTTAGAACTGCCTGGGGCAGTGCATATTCGTTGAAGGGATCATTGAAGAACTCGGAGCGGGCCATAAATATCGGGTCGGTGGGCACGCTGAAGGGAAGCCTCGCCATCACCAGCACGCTCAGCGCCTCGCCTACCACATCGATGCCCTCCCAGAGGCTTGCGGTGCCCAGTAGCACGGACTGGGGATTGCTTTTTAAGGACTGGAGAAGCTGCCGTGGGGAGCCATCGAGCCCCTGCCCCAGAACGAGGATGTCTTCCCCCTGGAGGGGTGCACGGATAGCCTCATAGCTTGCCCGTAGTGCCGCATGGGAGGTGAAAAGGGCGAGAGTTCTTCCGCCGGTGGCACGGCATAGGTCGATTAGAACCTGCTCCACTGCTTGCTGATAGCCCGGCTGACCTGGCTCCGGAATGTCATCCGGGATATATACCAGCGCTGCTCCCATGTAATCGAAGGAAGAGCCCAGTAGGAGCTCGCCAGTATCTTCAAGACCCAGTCGCCCCTTTATGTACTCGAAGTGTCCCTCGGTGCTTAACGTGGCGCTGGTGAGCACCACGCATTCCTTCCGCGAGAAGAGCTCATCTTTTAGGGCTGGCCCCACATGAAGCGGCGCCGCACACAGGGTAAGTATGTCGCCTATTGAAGAGAGCCAGTGGATCGTTTCTCCCTTTTGGCTCTCACTCTCCTCCCCCTCTACCTGTTGATGGATTGTGGAATCAATTCGATGGCGCAGCTCGCTGCCGCGATAGATTAGGGATGAAAGCTCAACCATCAGGTTTTCGTGGTCCAGGGTGTCGGATAAAGGCTCCAGCATCGAATAAAGGCGATTTAGCGCGGAATCGATCTGTCCCAGTGCCAGGCTCAGGTTCTCCGCGGCGAGTGCTACGTTGCGCCAGTCGGGCTGGCTGAGCACCGTCCTGGTAAGGCGCAACCGATGCTCATACCTGCCCTTACCCTCAGCATGGGCCTCCAAAAAATGCCGGATAATTTCGAAGAACTCGATGACTCGCTCACGGCCGTGTTCTATAGTACGATGAATGCTTTGAGCTAACTCCTCTATCTCCTTCTGGCGGGATGGTGAAATGGAACTCCCTCTAAAGTAATCGCCCAACTGGAAAAGAAGCCCGGCATTATACGCCCCCACCGCCGCTTCGCTTTTTCCGCTCAAGAGATTTAGATAGCTAGCTAGGTCGCGCTCTCTCACCTCAAAGCCCCATTGCTCCGTAGCCTCTTCCTCAAGATGGTGTGCCTCATCGATGATGAGGTGGCTGTATTCGGGCAGAATAGTGCTCCCGGTGGCGATCTGGGAGAGTAACAGGGCGTGATTGGCAACGATAAGGTGTGCCCCCTCTGCCTTTCGCCTCGCCCGGTAGAGGAAGCAGTGCCCTCGCCTCTGGTAGGGGCACTGGCCTCCAAGGCAGCTCTCCGCCTGGGCGCAGACCCGATTCCAGATAGGGATTTCCTCTGCTCTCAGGTTGATCTCCGCCCGATCCCCGGTGGGGGTTGTTGCCAGCCAAACCAGTGTGCGCAATATCAACCTGACCTCCTCTAGGGAGAATGCTTGGTTCCTTCTTAGCAGATTCCATCGCCTGAGACATAGGTAGTTATTTCGCCCCTTAAGCTGCGCATATCGGAGGGAGCCTGATTCCAGCGCCCTAGCCAGGTCGGGTATGTCCTTTTTTGTCAGTTGCTCCTGCAGGTTTATGGTGTTTGTCGAGATAACTACGGGAACGTTATTCTCAAGGGCGAAAGAGATGGCTGGCAGGAGATAAGCAATGGACTTTCCCGTTCCTGTGCCCGCCTCCACTATAAGGCGCTCACCCCGGTTAAGCGTTCCCGCTACTGCCTGCATCATCTCTACCTGCTCAGGGCGATGCTCGAATTGAGGGAGTGCCTGCGCTACCGCACCATCCCTTCCCAGCATTCCAGTCAACTCCTCCAGGTCCAGGGGTTTGCGCTCTGGATTGGGGACTAGGCGCTCTTCTTTCTGGCGCGCCTGACTGAGGACATTGAGCTCCAATTCGCCAACCGGTGAAAAGACATCTCCCAGCTTTTCCCCTGATATCCGGCGAAAGAGGTGAGCCAGCGGCCAATCCATACCAGTACTCAGCCGATCGAGCTCAGCAATGATAGAGGTGTCAAGGCCCTGGGCTTTATCGAGGAGCGCCAGAAATACATCCTTGGCCGTTGTTGCGTCGGGAAGGGCGCGGTGGTGAATGGGGGAAGATACATTAAGCTCCACGGCTATCGCGGAGAGGCGGTAGTCGGAGAGCGTTGGCAGCAGGATTCTGGCGAGCTCGAAGGTATCGTATACTCTATTTTCTAGGCTTATTCCCTTTTCGGAAAGGAAGCCTAGGTCGAAGGTGGTGCTCTGCCCTACAATGGGGTGGTCGCCGATGAAGGAGACCAGATTGCCGAGAACCACCGCCAGCGGAGGGGCAGCCTCCACCTCTCGGGGGGTGATCCCGGTTAGTATTTGTATACCATAGGGCAAGGGGCGATAGGGCTTCACCATGGTGTGGAAGGTGTCAACCACCTCGTCACCACGAAACTTGACCGCCCCGATCTCAATAATCTCATCCCTTGTTGGGTCCAGCCCTGTGGTCTCCAGGTCAAGGGAAACGAGTGTCTCATCCATCGTGGCCATATCTCCAACACCACCTAGGTTCTAACAAAGCTGTGTCTTATATCGAGCGATACCGCCATGAATATCGATTCATGCCTTAAGTCGCCGCCACAGTATTATGATACTCACGGTCATAACCGCCAGACTAACACCGACGATTACCCAGCTCCACCATGGTAGCCCGCTCCACCATTCTCGCCCGCTCAATATCTCCCATCCCTTATAGGCCAGATAGCACCCAATGAGCGTCTTTGGCAAGCGTCCCGCGATGGTCGCCAGCAGGAATTTCCAGAAGGAGAACCGTAATGCTCCGGCGGCGATGCCAGCGACGTCGAAAGGAAGTGGGGTGAGGGCGAAGATAAATATAGTCGCACTGCCGTGGCGCCTCATCCAGTTCTCAGCCATTGTATACAACTTTGACTGCTCGTGAGTGATGATTGCGGCGCCTCCATAACCAGCAAGGTATGCGGTAGATTCACCCAGCCCACCACCAATAGTCGCTGCAACTGCCACCAGAGCCCAGTCGAGGGCGGGGTTGGCAGCGATGACCCCGATGATGGCGAAGCCGGGCAAGGGGAAAATAACAGTGGTGCTGGTTATAAAAGATACGATAAAGGCGCCAATAGTGCCATACTCCTCAAACCCTTTCATATATGGCCAGAGGCGATATATAGCATAGCAAAGGGCTGCTACCGCGATAAACATCACAGCTCCCAGCAGCCACCTAGTCTTTCCGCTTATCTCCCGTGGCTGGGAGATATGACGAACCATGCTAGCTAACAATGTGTTAGCGCCTTGCCATGGTCGAAACACGGTGAGCCTCCAAAACATCCCTGATAAGGTAACAACATAGTATCGCTTTTATCACGATATGCTCCGTAGCGGTATATACAATCATGCAAATCATCTTCATCCCTGCCTACGCTTCCATATTACTATGATGCCGACGATAATAACCGCCACGCCAACACCGATGATGACCCAGCTCCACCACGCGAGCCCGCTCCACCATTCGAGCTCGCTCAATATTTCCCATCCCTTAAGGGCCAGATAGCACTCGAGAAGCGACCGTGGCAGGCGTCCTGCAAGGGTGGCCAGCAGGAATTTCCAGAAGGGGAATCGCAGTGCCCCGGCGGCGATTCCCACAACGTCGAAAGGCAGCCAGGTAATGGAGAAGATAAATATGGTCGCACTACCGTAGCGCCCCATCCAGTTTTCCGCCCTCTTATACCTGGTTGAGTGTTCTGGAGCTATGACCACTGCGCCGCCGTAGCCAGCAAGGTATGCTGTAGATTCCCCAAGCCCCCCGCCGACCGCCGCTGCCAGTGCCACCAGAGCCCAGTTAAGGGAAGGATCGAGAGCGATAGCCACTATTGCAGCGATACCCGGTATTGGGAAGATAATAGTGCTGCTGGAGATGAATCCCACCAGGAAGGCGCCAAGATACTTATACTCCTTAAACTCTCCAAAGTAGTCGTAGAGGTGATAGATGCCATAGCAAATCAGAGCAATCAGGATGGCAATAACGGCTAATAGCAGCCACCTCTTCGTCCCTCTCAGTTCCATTAGCCAGAAGATGCGCTGAAGTAGGCTTGAGGAAGAGGTTTTAACCCTTCGCCATGGTCTGAACAAGATAAGCCTCCAGCCCCTCTCTTCTGAGGGAGCGATATAGCTTTTGCCCTTGAGCCTTACCCTGCACCATGGTGAAGAGGGTTGGGCCCGAGCCGGCGAGGTGAACATTGTCGGCTCCCAGCGCGAAAAAGCGCTGCCAGTATTCCTCCAGCCCTGCATAGGTGGCGAAGGCGATCCTCTCGAAGGCGTTGAAAAAGGAGGAGGGCGGAGGCTCACCCACCTGATGAAGTGAAGCTACCATACTCCTGGTGAATTGCCCCTCGCTGAAGCAGGATGGGTCCAGTGAGGCGTAGAGGCTCTCCGTTTTACGTGATGGGATAGAAACGGGTGGCCTGAATAGCAATACCTGTGAAGGGGGGAAGGTGGGTAGCGGGCTAATCCTCTCACCACGTCCTTCCCCGAGGGCGGTGCCTCCATAGAGGAAGAAGGCGGTATCGGAGCCGAGCCTCGATGCCAATGGCAGCATTTCATCCAGCGACAACCCCAGTCCCCACAGCTCGTTCAGCGCTCTTAAGGTTGCCGCGGCATCGCTTGCACCGCCGCCCAGCCCTGCGGCTATCGGAATGCGCTTTCTAATGGAGATTGCCGCCCCCTGCCGTGAGCCAGCGACTTCCTGAAGCAAGTTAGCTGCCTCCGTCACCAGGTTTGGTGGTTTTTCGTACTTTGGGGAGGGTGGGGAGAGTGCCAGGTCGGGATGGTTGCAATCCAGGCTTATACCGCGATGCTCTGCCAGGGACTCAAAAGAGAGCGTATCTTTGAGGTCGATCTGCTGGAGTACGGTGGCAACCTCGTGGTAACCATCGGCACGCCTGCCCAGCACCTCGAGGGTCAGGTTGATCTTTGCATAGGCAGAGACGGTTAGCATCTTTTTTCCGCACTTATAAAACGTCTCTTCATATAGGACGCTCTCAAGACGATCTATGTAGTCTACACTAATAGGGCATTAGTCCGGTTTAGAAAACACGCGATAAACCTGGGCCCAATCCTCCAGGCTTAGCGTCTCGGCGCGCCGACTCGGGCTTATCCCCGCCTGCTCCAGCAGGGCTTCGGCCTCACCCGCCGCCATCTCCAGACCCAGCGCCAGGGAATTTCGAAGTTTTTTACGTGGCGCTCTGAAACCGCCGCGAACGACACTAAAGAATTTGGCTTCATCTGTCACATCAACCGGGGGGTGCTCGTACAGGTCGATGCGCATAATAGCGGAGTCTACCTTGGGCTTGGGGTAGAAGCTCTTTGCCGACACGTAGTCCATGATAATGGGCTTGCCATAGAATTGCACGCTGATGCTAAGCAAGCTCATTCTCCCCGGCGGGGCCACTATAGCCTGAGCTACCTCCTTTTGCAGGGTAACTACCATAGAATGGGGCTTAATCCGGGACTCCAGAAAGTGGCGCAGCACTGCAGTTGCGATGTAGTAAGGTAGGGTGCCTACTACTTTATATCGGGTTTCAATATCCAGTAACGATGACGGGGCACATTCCAGGACATCGGTATTGATAATGGTAACATTAGGCCAGGAGGTGAGATTTTCCTGGAGGGCGGCAGCCATCCTGGTATCGATCTCGACGGCGATAACCCTGCCTGCTCCCTTCGCCAGCTCCCTGGTTAATATGCCCAAGCCGGGCCCCACCTCAACCACGGTATCAGCGGTGGTGAGCTCTGCTGCCGAGATCAGCCTCCTTAGCACCTGCTCGTCGACCAGGAAATGCTGCCCCAGACCCTTCTTTGCCTGAAGGTCGAGACGACGCAGTTCTCGCTTGGTTCGGTTGAGCAGCAACCCTCTGTCCATATAATAAAAAAAGGCCGTGCACCCACTGTCGACCCTGCCCCCTGGCTTGCCCCCTGCCAGCCAGCTCTGACCAGGCAGCCCTGCGGCACCCAGAAGACGCTACTTACCGCTGCTTCCTTCCGGACCTGACGGGGTTCATAGCCTACTGCCGCGCAGGACCCAGTCTTCAACGCCACTTAGTAGAGACAGTCCCAAAGGGCTCAAGACCTCGAGAGGGAGTTCCGCCCCGCTATAGCGGATTGCGGGTACAGGGCACCGCTAGCTCCCCGCCTAGCACGACCTCGTTCTGATACTAGCCTACACATAGTCCGTTGTCAAGCCACCGCCAAAACTGATCTCGTTCAGATAAAAGGGGAGTCCCCCGACATAATCGGGGTAAAAACACATAACAGGGCAGGTGGGAATAAATAGGTTCCTCCTTTCCAGATTCCTGTGAGCGAGGAGTATTAACCATCAACCATCACCAATCCCCGATTACTATCACTAATCCCTAATTCCCCAGTGTGACATGGGGATTGCCGCGCAATGACGATATGGGGTATGTTCAACTGTCATTGCGAGGACCCCGACGTGTCGGGGGACGTGGCAATCTCATTGATGTTCTGTCACGATACGTGGGGATTGCCGAGCAATCCATCCTGTCTATTTACATAGGTACAACCGAGGGTGAAAAGGCTTTTTCGTGCAGACTCCTGTCGATGGTTGGCAACACGCCAACCGTGGGAATTGAAGTATCTAATGCCGCTCGGGGTGAGCCCTTCGGCTAACTCAGGACGTACTTATCGGAAAGTGAACTGCCCCTCGACACGCTCAGGGCCAGCGGACTAGACTCCATTTTCGTAGCAATCTAACATGCCGCTTGCTGGCGGCACCACCGATGATGAAAATGTCGCATGTTTGCCCTGGCCTTGTCTGTCAGTGCTATGGAAGCAGGAACCCGGAGCCCGATGAGCCTGGATTCCCGCCTGCGCGGGAATGACATGGGCGTTTCATCTTATCCCGAGGCCGACAGGTCGGCCGACGCTTCGGCCCATATCAGGGCTCTATTTTCGTGGCAATGACAAAGAAAGTCGTTTTATTTTCTCGGCAATAACAGCAGGCTGTCAACCTTCTATCTGAATTAGGTCGAAGCCTTGCCTGTAAATGAGTTCTTCGTGTAGAATGAGAGGGTGATGGAGATCCGCAAGGCGGTAATCCCGGCAGCCGGTTGGGGCACAAGGTTCCTGCCGACGACTAAGGCCATCCCCAAGGAAATGCTCCCTCTGGCGGATAAGCCCCTTATACAGCATGTGGTTGAGGAGGCTAAGGCCTCGGGTATAGAGCGGATCATCATTGTAACCTCCTCGGGGAAAAGCGCCATTGAGGATTATTTCAGCCGGAACCGGGAGCTGGAATCTGCTCTTCAGCAAAAGGGCGAAACGGAGCTACTGGAGGAGGTGCGGCGCGTTGCCGCGCTGGCCGATATATCCTTCGTCAGACAGGAGGAGCCACTCGGGCTGGGGCATGCCATTCTCGCCACCAGAGAGCTGGTGGGCGATGAGGCGTTTATCGTTTCTCTGCCCGATGACATCTTCGATACCGAGCCTCCTCTCATTAAGCAGATGCTTGAGGTGTATCGGCGCTACAGGGGGAGTGTGATAGCCCTCCGGCGGGTGGCGAGGGAGGATGCCAGAAGATACGGTATGGTTAGGCAAGAGCAATTGGCGGAGCGGGTATATCGTATCCTGGACATGGTGGAAAAACCGGCGCCCGATGAAGCGCCCTCGGACCTGGCGATAATGGGCAGATATGTTCTAACCCCCGAGATCTTCGCCGCATTAAGAGCCACTCCGCCGGGAAGAGGGGGAGAGATTCAGCTAACCGATGGCCTGGCGCTCTTACTCAAGCAGCAAGCGATCTATGGCTATGCGTTTGACGGTACATATTACGATGCTGGTAAGCCATTGGGATTACTTGAGGCCTCTGTGTCACTGGGACTACGCCACCCCGGAATGGGCGCCGAATTCAGGGAATATCTGAAGAAGCTAGACTTGTACTAAAGCTTGAGCACCTCTACGAAGGCCTCGGGAGGCACCTCCACGCGTCCCACCATCTTCATGCGCTTCTTACCCGCAGCCTGCTTCCCCAGGAGCTTGCGCTTCCTGGTGATATCGCCCCCGTAGCACTTGGCGATGACGTCCTTGCGGTAGGGCTTGATATTCTCCCTGACGATGACCTTCTGCCCGATTGCCGCCTGAAGAGCGACCTCGAAACTCTGCCTGGGGATCAGCTTGCGCAGTTTATGTACCAGTGCCCTCCCCTGACGATAGGCCCGCTCCTGTGGTATGATGAGTGAAAGGGCATCTACAGGCTGGTTGTTTAATAGTATCTCCAGCTTGACCAGCTTCGCTGGCAGATATGCAGCGAGTGTGTAGTCCATAGAAGCGTAGCCCTGTGTACGTGACTTGAGCTGGTCATAGAAATCGACGATGATCTCAGCGAGGGGGACATCGTACTGGAGCAGAACACGCAGAGTAGCGCCAGCGTCCCGAGACTCCGACACCTCCTTAGCGAAATACTCCATCCCACGATAATCGCCTCGCCGTTCCTTGAGTAGTTCCATCACGCTGCCGATATACGTGACCGGGGTAATGATACTAACCGATATCCAGGGTTCCCTTAGCTCCGCGATCTCTCCCACTGGGGGCATCTTCGATGGGTTTGATACAGCAATCTCGGTGCCGTCGTTTTTTGTGACCTCGTATTCGACGCTGGGGGCGGTAGCTAGCAGATCGAGCCCATACTCCCGCCGCAGCCGCTCCCTGACGATCTCCATATGGAGCAGCCCCAGGAATCCGCAGCGAAAGCCGAAGCCAAGTGCAGCGCTGGTCTCCGGCTCAAAGGAAAGGGAAGCGTCATTGAGACTGAGCTTCTCTAGCCCCTCGCGAAGGTCATTGTAATCATCGCCCACCAGGGGGTAGAGGCCGGCAAAGACCATGGGCTTGATGGGGCGGTATTCGGGAAGCAGCTCCGCGGCACCCCCCTGGGCAAGGGTGATGGTATCGCCCACCGGGCACTCCGCAATGCTTTTGAGCCCGGTGGCCAGGTAACCCACCTCGCCGGTGCTGAGACGCGCCACCGGGGTTAGACCCGGCCTGAACACGCCGATCTCCAGGGCTTCAATGGGTCTCCCCCTGGACATCAGCCTGAGTTGCTCCCCTTTAGAGACTGCCCCATCGACCACCCGCAGATAGGCTATCACCCCCTTGTAGGGGTCGTACTTCGAGTCGAAGATGAGCGCGCGCAGTGGCCCCTCCGTCTCCCCTCCAGGGGGAGGGATCCTCTGTATGATAGCCTCGAGGATGTCTTTTATCCCGACCCCTTCCTTGGCTGAGGCGAAGATGACCTCGCTACCAGGGAAGCTGATGATACTCTCCAGCTCCCCGGCTACCTTCTCCGGCTGTGCATAGGGCAGATCGATCTTGTTGATTACAGGGATGAGCGCCAGTTTATGCTCCCGGGCGATATAGACATTGGCGAGGGTTTGCGCCTGGATACCCTGAGCGGCATCCACCACAAGTATCGCCCCCTCGCAGGCGGCCAGGCTGCGCGAGACCTCATGGGTAAAATCGACGTGCCCTGGGGTATCGATAAGGTTGAGCTGGTACTCCGCGCCATCGGAGGCTATATAGCTCATCCTCACCGCCTGAGCCTTGATGGTGATACCCCGCTCTCGCTCCAGTTCCATCTGGTCGAGGAACTGCTCTCGCATCTCCCGCTTGCTGATGGTGCCGGTTAGCTCGAGCAGGCGGTCGGCCAGCGTGGACTTGCCGTGGTCGATGTGGGCTATGATGCAGAAGTTCCTGATGTGGCTCTGCTCCATGGTAGCATCCTAGCATACAGCAGGGCTAATCTCAAGCTCTTCTGTTTAGCTAACCCTACAGTCGTAATTATGAAATCGGGCCGCTTTGCCAAAACCTCAAATTCTGCCAAACATAAGTCTAGGTGGGATAAACAAAGAAGCCTTCCAGCACAGATGCCGGAAAGCTTCTTTGTACAAAAGCGCAGCGCTTGCTCTATCTGATTACTTCTTGGCTGCCAAAATTCCTACAAGAGAGCCAAGAACTATAAGAAGCGCTCCCGTTGCTGAGAATGCCATCTTGGACGGCGTTAAGAACATGGAAAGTACCGAGCCCTCGGCGGGTCCTACCCAACCCATAATCGAGTTTAACAGAATCCACAGCGCCACCAGAAAGGCGATAACGGCAAGCCCCATCTTAGCGCCCTTACCCTTTGCCGTAAGCCAGGCTACAGCAAACCCTACGCTGAGGAGCGCTGGCCAGAGATGGGCATGGAACGTCGGGTTAATGGAGGTGTAGACTATCATGAGCATGCCGACGAACGCCAGGATGACAAAGACCAACCCCATTATATTTACCACTATCTTTTTTATCGTATCTGGACCGACCATCGATTCTAACATCCTTTTCCCTCCCTTTCAGTTTCTCTCGAGGTAACTGCCGGAGCCAGGTCACTGACCTGAAATATTTTTTCATATAATGTCACCTTTCGTGGGGAAGAGGAGATTCGAACTCCTACGCCCGAAGGCACATGATCCTAAGTCATGCTCGTCTACCAGTTCCGACACTTCCCCGTATCAACTGTCGAAGCTAAATCAGCCCGGCCTATATTAACGCGACCCTATCTCCTCGGCTAACTGAGGGGAGCGGCTGATGTGCGTTTCCTCCGTATCTACCACTATGTTGATAAGGCTCTGCGGGATCCTCGAACCGCACAATGGAATCCTAGCACAGTTCGAGGCCCTTCTCAAGTTTTTATTTCAAAGTGGATCAAGGGCCAATAAGAAGCCTTCCAGCACACGGCTGGAAGGCTCTTTTCGGTCAATATCTTATAAGTATGCTCTACTAGGCTCGGCGGGCGGCCATTATCCCCATGAGGCCGCTGACAAGGAAGAGCAGCGATCCGATTCCACCCATGGCGTAGGCGATTGCGGATGTAATCGTGGACTCGGTTAATCCGCCCAGTCCCGCTGTAATGTTCGCTACGGTTGTGATGTTCGCTAAGTCATTAGCAAACAGGTCCCAAAAGAGCTGATAACCATACGTTACCGCATCGGCCTCGGCAGGATGGTGTATGTATGACGACCACCCATATAGCACTGCCAGCGAGTTATACAGCAAGAACACGAAGGCAGCCAGCGTGATAAGAGCTATACCGTACCTAGCGATCTTGGGGGCATTGCGCCACAGGCACCACACGATGGCGCAGAACAACACCACAAGGGCTGTCGTGCAATAGGCCAGAAAGAAGGGCTTGTAGGTGGTCGCCACAATAATAAGAGCCCCTATCAGGGCAAAGATCCAATAACGTCCCCCCAAGCTACCCAACTGGCTTTTGATATCCTCCATCTTTTCAGCCATGTTTTATCCTCCTCAGTAAACTCCAAGAAAGCCATGCTTTTCTTGGTAGGATCTTAGTCAGGCCATTGGCCTGGGTCAATTATGCCATAGGACCTCCTTTCCTGGGGAAGAGGAGATTCGGACCCCTACTCCCGAAGGCACGTGATCCTACGTCATGCCTATCTACCAGTTCCGACACTTCACCACTACCAAATTGTCAACGCCTGGAAATTCATAATTGGACTATGCTACACCGTTTCTTCGATTCTGTCAAGTAAGGGGCGGCTCTTTGTTATATTTACGTGGAAACAGCTACGAGATGGTACAAGCCCCAGCAGCATTTTTCTCCAGTAGACCTCCACATTCCTTATGCCATATGAGTTGCGCTTCAGCATCTTTATCTTGGTGTTACATCCCTCGGTATACCCATTGGTCGTCCGGTTACCTAAGTGATTTAAAATGGGCTCCCTCCATAGCTTTTGGTAGTGAATCCGCTGATGAGCGAGGCGAACCCGCTATTGGTAGCCACACTCCACTCATAGGTATAAGAACCCATATCAGTCCATACCAGGTGAACGGTCGCCACGTCATAGAAGATTGTGCCTGTATCGGTGGCAAGGTTTACTGGTGAAAGGAGCGTAATAGTTGAAGGGTGGATAGGTGTCAGCGTAGGCGTAGGAGTAGGTTTTAGCGTAGGTGCAGTGGTAGCCGTAGGCTTTGTAGTAGGTGTAGGTGTAAGAGTGATCTCTTTTTCAGGCCATCCTGTGACTGCTAGTGTAACTAGCGCAGTTAAAACTGGAAGGAAAAAGAGGAGGGCGTCTACCCGATCTGAATATGAAGATGCTTGAATAAATAATCCCGGACAATTGATGAAGAAAGCGATAGAAGATGCCAGGAGTTAAGCGGAGTGTTAAGCGAAAAAGAAAAACAAGATGTGAGCCGCCAGGGACTCGAACCCTGAACCTACTGATTAAGAGTCAGTTGCTCTTCCATTGAGCTAGCGGCCCAGTGGCAGAAAACACCATAGCATCTCCATATTGCAAAGTCAAGACTGGGAAGAGAGAACCCCACCGATAGCCCAGTTCTCCCTTGCCACATCCTCGAATATCACGGTAGTTGCCTCCGGGGTGGTGTGCGCGATGGTAACAATCGCCTCGGTTATCACCCTGGCAAGCTCCGCCTTCTGAGATTTGGTCCTGCCTTGCCACATCTCCACCCGAACAATGGGCATTCCTATCACCTCCTCTTGCTAAGATTTTCCTGCCGTAGTATATTAATTTAGGCTACTGTGGAGTTTAATATGGGTCCCAGCCTCTGGCATCGAATCAAGCTCAGGTTTAAGAAAGCACAGGGGAAGAATATCTTCCTCTGCGATAGCTGCAAGTGGGACTGGCGAAGCACCTGCCACCGCCCCGAGCGTCCCAATGCAACCTGGTGCACCGACTACGATAAACGGGGCAAGTAGTTACCAGCCATGGCTGAGCCGCGTCACCAGGAAGGTTGGTAGCTCCTTTTGCACCATCCTCTCTTGAGTATCCGCGATGTCGTAATCGATGCGATAATAATAGATTACCTTGTCCCCTTCGTCATAGATAGCATATGCCGCGCGCGGGTCTCCATCGCGTGGCTGACCGACGCTGCCGGGATTAATGATCAGGCGGTTTTCTCCCAGCCTCAGCGATTCGGGCATGTCCTTGAGCAGGCAGGTTTCGCCGACATGCTCAAAGACTAGGGGGACATGGGAATGTCCGATGAGGCAGTACCTGGTCTTAAAAGAGCGGAAGTTATCCCTGGCGCTTTTCTCCGATAGCACGTATTCCCAGATTGGATCGCGCGGGCTTCCATGGGCAATGGTGAAATCACGATGAGTTAGCGTCAGGGGAAGGCTCTCCAGGTATTTTACATCCTCAGCGCTTAACTGCTCGCCGGTCCAGCGGCATGCCTGGGCGGCATCCGGGTTGAAATCCGAAATATCAACCTTGCCAATGGCAGCCCAGTCATGATTTCCGGCAACACAGAGGTGAGGACGGTTACGGAGCAGCGCAATGCAGGCTGAAGGGTCAGGTCCGTAACCAACGACATCGCCCAGGCACCAAAGCTCCTCCACTCCACCCTTTTCTGTGATGTCCTGGAGCACTGCCTCAAAGGCGGCCAGGTTTCCGTGAATGTCTGCCAGGAGCGCATACCGCATCTCCTCTCAAATATACCAGCTTTTATCGATCTTGGCTAGATAAGTCAGGCCAGAGCGGGTATAATCGTGATATGAAAGTCTCAGAGTTGGGGGAGTTTGGGCTTATTGAGCTCCTGGCCAAAATTGTGGGGCAACCAAAGGGCAAGCAGGTGCTCATCGGTATCGGTGACGATGCTGCCTGCTGGCGCACCGGGGTCTCCACACAGATTGCCACCAGCGACTCCCTGATCCAGGATATCCATTTTACCCTGAGCACCACCACCTGGCGGGAGCTGGGATGGAAGGCGCTTGCGGTGAACCTGAGCGATATCGCCGCTATGGGTGGCCTTCCCCAGTATACCCTGGTGTCGCTGGGGCTGCCCGGAGATATCGAGGTAGCGAGCGTCGCAGAGCTCTACGAAGGGATAGAGGAGCTGGCGCGCCTTTTCGATGTGTCCATCGTGGGTGGGGATTCGGTCGGTGCACCGGTGGTAATGGTGAGCCTGGCGGTGGTGGGCAAGGCTCAAAAAAACCAGAGCGTCCTCACCCGCTCAGCAGCGGTTCCCGGGGAACTGATTGCGGTAACGGGATATCTGGGTGCATCTGCGGCGGGGCTGGCAATACTCCAGGGAGTACTCGAGCTTTACCTGAAAGACGAGGAGACTGTGGGCACGCTCAGGGAGGCACACCTGAGACCACATCCCCGCGTCGTGGAGGGGCAGGCCCTGGCACGCCACGGGGTTAAGGCTGCAATTGACCTGAGCGATGGGCTGGTAGGTGACCTTGGCAGGTTATGTAAAGCAAGTGGGGTGGGTGCACGGCTATTTACCTCCCAGATCCCTGTTCACCCTTTGGTTCGAAACTCCTTCGGGGGCGATGCCATACAGCTGGCCCTATCAGGGGGAGAGGACTATGAGCTTCTTTTCACTGCCCGTAGCGAGGTTATCGACAGGGTGAGGGGGGCGATTGCCTGCCCGGTGACGGTGATCGGCGAGACCGTTGCGGAGCCAGAGATGGTTAAGGTTATCGATGAACATGGGAACGAGTTGAGCGTTGAGAAGGCTGGCTGGGAGCACTTCGTAAAGGGAAGATGAGGAAGATTAGTAGCTTGAAAAAGGGGGCATTGACGCACTTTTATAGCGAGAGCCCGGAGGAGACACAGAGTCTCGGTGAGGAGCTGGGGAGGCTATCACAGGCAGGAGATCTGTTTCTGCTCGTTGGTGGACTGGGGGCAGGCAAGACCTGTCTCACCCAGGGCATCGCCTGGGGGCTGGGCATCACGGGCTATGCCACCAGCCCCTCCTTTGTGGTAATCAATCAGTATCAAGGGAGACTTACACTGTATCATGTCGACCTTTACCGCCTGGACAGCATCGATGAGGTCGTTGAGCTCGGAATGGACGATTATCTATACGGTAGCGGTGTTTGCGTGGTGGAGTGGGCGGAGAAGGCGGTGGGGGTGCTTCCCCAAGAGTATCTATTGGTGGAGATAAGCCTCCTCTCGGATACAAGCCGCAATCTGGTTCTGAATCCCAGCGGAGAGCGCTATATCGAGATGCTTTCCTGGCTTAAACCAAGACCGAAAAGTGCGAAAAGAAAAAGGTCTCAGAGTTGATGGTATAGCCAGTGCCCAAAGCAAAGCCGATCAAGTAAAAGTGTAAAAATGGAGCTTGCAATAGATACCGCTACGGAGATTGCCAGCATAGCCCTATCCAGCGAGGGTAAGGTGGAGGCGGAGATGAGCTGGCCTTCAGGGCAGAATCACACGGTAGAGCTAATCCCCAACCTGCTTCACCTGCTCCGTCAGGCTAAGATAGAGCCTGGGGGGGAGACGGGGGGTGTGTGGAGAGATAAGATCCAGGCTATCATCGTATCCAAAGGGCCGGGCAGCTTCAACGGCTTGCGTGTCGGGTTCGCCACGGCGAAGGGACTGGCCTTCGCACTGGACATACCCATGGTGAGCGTCGGGACGCTGGAGGTGGAGGCCTACCCCCACGCCCCGACTGGTCTCCCCGTATGCCCGGTACAGGATGTGGGGCGCGGCGAGATCGCAACTGCGCTGTATCAGGTGGAGGACGGCGAGTGGCGCCAGCTTGTCGAGGAGTATATCACTACTGTGGATAAGCTCTGCGAAAAGACTAGCTCGAAGACTGTCTTCTGCGGACGTTTTTCGGAGAGGTCGTCTGATATCGCCCGGCGCATCGAGGAGATGATGGGGGAGAAAGCTGTAATATTGGATAACACATTCTGCCGCGCTGGATTTCTGGCGGAGCTGGGCTGGAAGAGGCTTGAGAGGGGTGAGCGCGACGATGTTGCTACTGTTCAACCGCTGTACCTACGCCGTCCTGCCATCACCAAGCCGAAGAAGGGGAAGAGATGAGCATATGGAAAGATATGGCATTATGGGATACCAAAGACGTACCCATGTGTTTTGGCTGCGGCCGCGATAACACCATCGGGCTAAAGCTTGACTTCCACCAAGAGGGGGAAAGCGTTAGAGCGGAATTCATCCCAGGTGAGCTGTATCAAGGATGGCCCGGAGTCGTTCACGGCGGCCTCATATGCACAATGCTTGATGAGGTTATAGGCTATGCTGCTGGTTACCAGGGCCTGTATGCTGTTACGGTCAAGATGGAGGTGTGCTACAGAAAACCTGCCATGATTGGTCAGCGGCTGCTCCTCTGCGCTGGGGTAAAATCTGTAAGTGGGCGGACTGTCGTGTGCGATGGCGAGATACGGTTGGAAGACGGCACGCTTATAGCGGAGGCACACTCTGAATTGCGTATAATTAGGACTGACTAGGAGATTGCCATCATGCAGCTGTTCCACCTGTGCCGATTGGCAATCATTAAAAACGAAGGTGAAGAAAATGACAGTGTTAGAGGATGGCACCTCGGTAGCAGAAGGCAAAGCAGTGATGTATATTGTGAAGGAGGCCTGGCAGGTGGGTAAAGCCGCAAATTTATTTTGGACAGGCTATCTAGGTAAAAGTCAAGAGGATCCGAGATGAGCTTTGAAAGGCCGCTAATCATTCGTCCGCCGAGTGAATGGAAAAGTTATTTCCTTCCATTAACCAGTGGCTGTTCGAATAATACTTGTGCCTTTTGCGGTTATTTCGGCTCAAAGTTACAGATGAGAGATATTGAGGGGGTTAGAAAGGAAATCGATGCCCTGGCTGCATTGGTGAGTTATGGTTTAGACATCCCAGGCGTAGAGATATCGCCACTCGATTATTGGGATGGGAAAAGAGTATTCCTGCAGGACGCTGATGCTTTAGTTTACCCTTTCCCAAAGCTAAAGGAAATTCTTGAATACCTTAATAAAAAATTCCCTAATCTGGAAAGGATTGCTGCTTATGCTACTCCCCAGGATCTTTTAAGGAGGGACGTGGCGGAGTTAAATACTTTAAAAGAGCTAAAATTGGGGATTCTTTATACCGGTTTAGAAAGTGGCTCGGATGAAGTGCTTCAAAGAGTGAATAAGGGATTAAATTCTAATCAGATTATTAAGGCAGCAAGGAAAGCTAAGGAAGCAGGTGTCACTATGTCAATAACTGTTATTTTAGGACTGGCAGGAATTGAGGGGAGTGAAAAACATGTCGAGGACACGGCTAGAGTACTCTCAGAGATTGATCCAGAATATGCTGGTGCCTTAACTCTAACCTTGGTTCCTGGCACGCCACTTTATGAAGAATGGAAAGAGGGTAATTTCCATCTGATTTCTCCGTTCCAGTCTCTTGAGGAGTTGAAAACTATTATAGAGCGAGCTAACTTTACTAATTGTTTCTTTAGCTCGATGCATGCCTCAAATTATCAAGCTATTCGGGGGAGATTGCCTCAAGACAAAGAAGGTATGATAGAAGAGTTAGGATATGTTTTAACTAAAAGGGATCCATCTTCGCTTCGGCCAGAGTTTTCAAGGGGATTGTGAAAAGAGGACTGAGAACGGAATAGTGGCCACAGATGTTGAATTCGCATCCTGGGGAAGGTGAAGGGGTTACATTATCCCTATGCTATCATTCACTTGTTGCATTACCGAGGGCCGCACTAAAGAGGAGACTTCAGCTAATACTAAAGAGGCCATTCTCTGTCATATTGAAGGATTAAGAAAAGCGGGTGAGCGGTACCGGGCGAGGAGTGTACTCTAGAACCTGTAAAGACCGTCACAAGAACTTTCGTAAGGAGTAGTTATGAAGCGGACACTCGTACTATTGAAACCGGATGCCCTGGAGAGGGGGCTTGTGGGGGAGATTATCTCCCGCCTTGAGGGGCAGGGGCTCAAGATCGTGGCGGTGAAGATGATCTGGGTGGATGGGGCGCTGGCGAAGCGCCACTACGCTGTCCATGAGGGCAAACCATTCTTCGAAGGGCTTGTCGAATTTATCACCTCACGCCCGATTATCGCTGCCATCTTCGAGGGCGAAGATGCGGTAGCAGTGGTTAGAAATGCTATGGGTGAGACCGACCCGGCACGCTCTGCACCGGGGACCATCCGGGGGGACCTGGCACAGGATATAGGGCGCAACCTCATT
>DATKYK010000009.1 GCA_035528575.1 Dehalococcoidia bacterium
GGGGGTGGAGGCTAAGGCAGAGAACTGCAGGAAGGCAATCAACGCTTTCGAGGAAGCTCTGAAAGTAAGGACTCTTGAACACTTCCCAATGGATTACGCAATGACTCAGAACAATCTCGGGACTGCATACCGCACTCTTGCGGAGGTGGAGGCTAAGGCAGAGAACTGCAGGAGGGCAATCAACACCTTCGAGGAAGCTCTGAAAGTGTATACTCTTGAACGCTTCCCAATGGATTACGCAATGACTCAGAACAATCTCGGGAATGCATACAGCACTCTTGCGGAGGTGGAGGATAAGGCAGAGAACTGCAGGAAGGCAATCGACGCTTACGAGGAAGCTCTGAAAGTGTATACTCTTGAACACTTTCCAATGAATTACGCACTGACTCAGAACAATCTCGGGACTGCATACCGCATTCTTGCGGAGGTGGTGGCTAAGGCAGAGAACTGCAGGAAGGCAATCGACGCTTACAAGGAAGCTCTGAAAGTATTTACAGAAAAAGAGTTTCCAGAAAATTATCCTTTAGTTGCGTCGAATTTTATAGGACTTCTTAAGTTCTGTGGTGGCAATAAATAATAATGACGCCAAGAAAAACAATTCGCCACTATCGTGGCTCGCCCTCACATTCGTTCGGGTCACATAACAGCAGACATACGGATTTGCTTCGCTTCGCCCAAATTCTTGGCTTCGCCTCGCATTTCGTATGTCTATGGACGTTATACGCAAAGTACGCAATTCTAACCTGTTGCAGATTAGAAGTCCCCTCTAAGCCTGATCACCCTAGATAGAGCATTAGGGACGCCTTGTTAATGTAACATTTGTCCAGAATGTATAATCTATATCAAATCAAATAGGCTGAGTATCCTATGTGATGCCCAGCCTCTTCTATACTTCAGATAATCAAATACTAGCTTTAACTCTTCCCTATTCTAAATACTTTGGTGCCACATTTCGGGCACACACCCTGAGTGGCCGGGCGGCCATTCTTCATTGTGATCGACTTTGGGTCCTTGACATCCACCTTTTTCCTACATTTCATACAATAGGCCTGCATTTCACCCTCCTTGATTATCGTATTTCAACGGGAGACTAGCAGATTAATGCTGATTAGTCAATAGGGTATTAACGAAATATCGCTCTGTGCAGCGCTATACTTCGAGCACTGACTAACATATACATATTGACATCCTGCATAGCTTGACTTGCATATTTTTCACAGCTATTATCTAGCTGCCCAACTGGAGCAGGGAGTTCAAAGATGAAGTTCAGAGATAAAGAAAAGGCAAGGTACAAGAGTATAAAACCTATCTTATTTAGTCCAGAAGCCCAACGTGACGGTAACTACAGAAATATACCTCGCTTCTTTTGTCTGGATGACGAACACTCAGAAGAAAATCTGTTCGCTGACATACAGAAGCCGGCGATTGACTATTTCAAGCAGCGTAGGATTGGCTGGCACTATGGTCTAGCAGAGGGTCAGAAGCCCAGCAACCATCTATGCTGCTCACAGTGTTGCTGCCTCAATTTCCTTTTTCCGATGACAAGACGCCCAGACCTACTGATGATTGTGTTCAGGAAATACTACTCTGACTTGGTCGAACCCTTAACTATCGACAAGGATAATCCATTGACTGATGGCTCCTTTCCGTATATCGGTTTTGAATGGATCGGCGTCGGTGATTACTTGGGCGAAACGCGCCGCAAGGGAAGGAACCGCACCAGGGGCGCAAATTACACCAGCGCAGACTTCGTCTTACGCTTCAGGAGAAAGGATGGGGAAATACAAATCGTTCTGGGAGAGTGGAAATATACGGAAGAATATGGTGAGTCGGATAAGGGTATCGAGGTGCGCAGGCAGAACTACAATCAAGCATTTCATAGGAAGGGTGGCATCTTCAAGCGCCAGGACGCAGAGCTGTATAATGCCCTGTTTTTTGATCCGTTCTACCAACTGATGAGACTACAATTGCTTGCCCAAGAAATGGAGTTCAATAAGGAAATGGATGCTGATGTAGTCAGTGTCCTCTACATCTCACCTGCTGAAAACACTGAGCTCAGGGAAGGCGTTACCTCGCCATATCTTAGGAAGACTTACCCGAAAGAAGATATGTTTGAGATTTGGAAGGGGTTGGTGCCGGAAGATAGATTCACGAGAATCTCAACAGAAAAATTGCTAAGTACGATAACCGAATCTTGTGGTAATACATATACAAATTGGGTGGACTATCTGAATACACGATACGGCTGGGATAAGGTAAGCTGTACATAAGGCCATCTCGTTTAATGTATTAAACAAACTTCTATTTTGTTCAGTCGGGTTTATATTTACTTTACTTTGACATTTGCACCGATAGCAATACTGTGCTACGATTTTATTATGCTAAGCTGGACTAGGTGGAAAGACTAAAGGCCAAGCTGAAGGTTCTTTGTATCGTCCACTTAGCTCCACCATTTTTACCCCACACTTTCAATGTGACACCGAATTCCCCTGTTGTTAGCAGTCACAATTACACTACTTGAATATACGTTGGGTATAAAAAGGGCAAGCGATACAATGGCGATCGAAGAAGCTAAAGAAGGGCGGAAGCTGGCTAGCTTTCACTAACTCTTCAGTGCTGAATCACCAAGACCGTATCTATGGTGACCACGAAGGATAGCCATCGAAATCTAAGTTAAAGGTGAGCCTGGTCTGGTCAGAGCCATCGGCGTTCATCACATATATTTCTATTTCTGCAATATCATCGCGGTTGGATGAAAAGGCGATCTTGGTGCCATCGGGTGACCAGGTAGGGCAGTCATCGTCATTCGAACCATAGGAAAACCTGGTCTGTTCCGAGCCATCGGGATTGATAGCCCAGATTTCAGAGCGGCCACTGCGATGTAATACATAAGCGATTCTGGAGCCGTCAGGTGACCACACTGGATGGTCATCATCATCTGTGTTTGTGGTAAGCATGGTCTTTTCCGAGCCGTCAGCATTCATCACGTAGATTTCCTTGTTGCCATCGCGTCCGGATACAAAGGCGATTCTGGAGCCGTCTGGCGACCACACCGGACACTCACCGATGCCCGAGGTAAGCCGGATCTGGTCTGAGCCATCGGAATTCATTATGTATATTTGCCGGTTTCCATCACGACTGGATGAGAAAGCGATCTTGGTGCCGTCAGGTGACCAGCTCGGGGACTTGTCGGAATATGAAGTGAGCCTTGTCCTGTTTGGGCCACCATACTCAGCGTCCACCACAAAGATTCCATTGGTGAAATCTTCATAAGATGTGAAGGCTATCTTGGTGCCATCCGGCGACCACACAGGGTAGTCCTCCTCATTGGAAGTAGTGGTAATCTTCATCTGGGTTGAGCCATCGGCGTTCATTATCCAGATTCCATATTCATCGTCGCGGTAGGATGAGAAGGCGATCTTGGTGCCATCCGGCGACCACATCGGGTCGTAATCACGTGCTGGATTATTGGTGATGTTGGTTTGGTCTGTGCCATCGGCCTCCATCAAGTAGATTTCCCAGTTGATGGGTTCCGTCAGGCGATCGGATAAGAAAAGGATCTTGCTCTCTGTAGGCGTAGGTGTTGTGGCGGTCGGTGTCGGTGTCGGTTCAGTCTCACCCGGCCCGCAGCACGCCGCTGGTATAAGTACCAGGGCTAAAATAACGAGCATCGCTGCTAACATCTCCAGCTTTTTTATCATCATTCACTTCCCAGATAGTTCTTTCACCGACATTATAGTCAAATCTGGCTGGGAGTCAAGCTATAGGCTTAGGCGTTGAAGCGTTCTATGATTTCCTGGCTTTGTGGGGATTTGAGTGGGAAGTAATATGGTGCTAAAAACTACAGGACATTAGATGAGGTTAGAGGAAAGCCTTTAAAACTAATGGCTAAGAGCCGAGAGGATAGTAGCACATTTCTGCTTGGGATTAGAGGGTATGGGGTGGTGAATCCAATGCAGGTTGTAGAATATATCATGGCGTAGAAAATCTATCCACAAGAGGGCGTTGCCCTTGACTTCTAGAGAGAGTATCCTGTATTCTCAGTATATTGTAAAGGAGTAACAGGCAATGGCACGTAATCCTTTTAGCGGCACCTGGAGACTGCTATCGTATGAAGTCAGGAGTACGGCTGGGGAGACTAGATACCCCTGGGGCCAGAACCCTGTGGGGTTCCTGATGTATAGTGATAATGGATATGTATCCGTGGCTATGATGAGTGCCAACCGTCCCAGGTTCGGAGCTAAAGACATCAAGAAAGGAACTACCGAGGAGAAGGTAGCGGCTGTTGATACCTATATATCCTATTGCGGCAGGTATGAAGTTCAAAAAGATACGGTTACCCATCATGTTGAGGTCTGCCTCTTTCCCGACTGGGTTGGTAATGATCAGATACGCACCTATGAATTCGATGGTGACAGGCTCTTATTAAGTACAGAGCCGATTATAGCGGGCGAGAAGCAATGGACCGGCCACCTATTATGGGAACGGGTCTGAATCTTCCACTCTATCCACCACTGGTAATTGTGAACCTGGCCACCTTCGGAGCTTTCAGAAATTCCCACCTGCCTCGTACACCACAGTCCAGTGCGGCGATCTCAATGTGCAACATGGCGACTCCGCAATCCAGACGCTTGAACACACCAAGAATCACACCTAGGTCAAAAGGCGCTGAGCGCACACCCCACCACCGGAAAAGCTCTCCCTAGAGCGGCAGATGCTCTTAGGAGAGAAGCACCCAGTTAGAGATAAAACCCTGAAGCCGGATATCTCCTTGATGAATCCGCGTGAGGCCACCATCAAGATCGAGGAGCTTTGGTGAAAGGCCAAGAGTAGACTTGCAACAACTCTGATTTTTATCAGGCCCGAAAGTTGTAGAATCATTTAATAGATGTATAATAAGTGTGGGAGGTTCACAGTGTATGAAAAAATACTCGTTTCCCTGGACGGATCGGAGTTGGCTGAGATTGCTCTACCCTATGCTGAGGAGCTGGCAGGAGCTCTGGATTCCGAGATCACCCTGATACACGTTTCTGAGTCAGCCGAGGACAAGTATGTACACATGAACGAGTTGTACGTGGAGAAAATAGTTGAGGCAACAAGGAAAGGTACCGAAAGGTATCGCGGGAAACCGGCCAAGGTGGGCGCAGTCCATCTGGTTGGACACATTGCTGAGCAGATTGTGGACTATGCGGACAGGGAGAAGATTGGCCTGATCGTGATGGCTACTCACGGCCGATCTGGTATTAGGCGCTGGTTTTTGGGAAACGTAGCCGCTAAGGTGGTGAGGGCTACGGAGCGGCCGGTAGTGCTCATCAGGGCTAAGGACGCCCGTCCCAAAGTACGTCGGAAGCGCTTGCTGAACAAGGCGCTCGTTACCCTGGATGGCTCAAAGGAAAGCGAAGCGGTAATTCCCTATATCAGTGAGCTTGCCTCCAAGCTCAAAGCGGAAGTCGTCCTCTTTAAGGTAGTGGCGCCGACCTACTTGGTTTACAGCATCCCAGGAGAGGCTGTCCAAAAGCCCTACAGCCTGGAGAAGATGGAGAAGATAGTAGCGAAGTCCAAAGGTTACCTAGATACGGTGGGTGCTGAACTTAGGGACAAAGGAATCAACACCATATCCGAGGTTGGAGTTGGGGTCCCAGCGGAAGAAATTATCAGGATCGCCGACGAAATACAAGCCGATGTGGTGGCCATGTCTACACATGGGCATTCCGGTATAAGTCGTTGGGCATTCGGGAGTACAGCAGATAAAGTCCTACATGCAGGGAACACTCCGGTTTTATTGGTGAGGGCATCAAGCGCGACTACGAGGTAGCGGGGCATACCTCCTGAAACCTGGAGTGGGGAAGCTACCCCATCGCCGGCGAAGTGCTAGCTAAATTGTAAGGAGTGCACATGTAGGTCAAATTGTGAACCTGGCCACCTTCGGAGCTTCCAGAAATTCCCACCTGCCCTGCACGCCGCAGTCCAGTGCGGCGACCTCAATGTGCAACATAGCGATTCCGCAGTCCAGACGCTTGGATATTCCGTATTCGAGCTTTGAGCGATACTTTGAGCGATAAACGGAAACGGTTATACTGTTTGGTTCTACATAGAAGAGCCAGGGCTGTCTGTTGATAGCGGAAGGGGCGAGCGTAGCTGCTTCAAGAGCTGATTTCATCCAGTGAGGCCACTCCGCCTGCTCTAGTCCAGTTACCAGTTCCGCTAAAGGCTTCCGCCTGTGGCTTCGACCAAAGCCCGTCATTATTCTTTCTTCCAGTGAGAAGTCTTTGATGGCGTAACCAATGGGGGTTACCGCTAAAACTCTTTCGTTTTCACCAGTGCCAATGATGGATGCCGCAACTTTGGGGCGGAAGAACCCGCCCACCCAGCAAGTGGCCAGGTCCATAGCTGTTGCCTCCAGGATGATGCCTTCTCCCAGATAGCCAACCTTTTCTTGAATGTAAGGATCATCCATATTACCAATAAAAGCGATAAGGGCAGGAGCGCCTTTTATCTTACCGTAATGGCCAATAACACCCTTAAAAATTTCATCGGGTGATTGTGTTACCAGCTCGGCACGAGCTTGCGGAAAGGGTCTGAATTCTCCGCAAAATGCTTGTAAATGGTCCAATAGACTGGAGTCTAGCTTGGTAGAGTCAAACTCGCGCCGAGACCTCCTGTAGGGAATCGCGGCATGCCATTTGGAAAATGGGATCTCCATCGATGATGTCACCTGTGTTTGTTCATGTGGATCTTATCACATTTTTCGAAATAGCGCCCACCGGACAGACCTCGGCGCATAGCCCACAGCCGTCGCACCTGGTATCTACCAGTCTATCGCCGCCGAAGGGGCTTATGATAGTGCGGTCGCCGCGGAAGGCATAGTTTAGCGCACCGATTTTCCTCTCCTCATTACAGGCCCAGACGCACTTACCGCAGAGGATACACAGGTTGGGGTCGAGGGTGATATCGGGGTGGCTATCATCCACCGGCAGGTCACGGTGTTTGGTGCGGAAGCGCTTTTGCTTAAGCTTGATACGAAGAAAGGAGGCGATCTTCTGTAGTTCGCAATTACCATTTGCCGGGCAGGACTTGCATATAATGGGGTGGGAGGCGAGGAGCAGCTCCAGTGCGGTGCGCTGTAGCCTGCGGACATGATCCGTATCGGTTCGAACCGCCATGCCCTCGGTAACCTCCTCGGTACAGGCGGTGACCGGCTTGGGCTTTCCATCGATCTCGACGAAGCAAAGGCGGCAGCCGGTATGAGGCCTGACACCGCGAATGGCGCACAGGTTGGGGATATATATACCAGCATCCAGGGCGGCGAAGAGGACTTTATCGCCTGGTTTTGCCTGTACCCTATTGCCGTCGATCGTCAGGTTTATCGGTTTTGTTTTCATCGGTTGGTCTCGGCTCCGAAGGTGGTAGCTCGCTCAGCGGCGATATCCTGATAACGGCGTTGTACTGTGGCGGACAGGCATCAACGCAGCTACCACACTTGACGCACTCTTCCTGGTCAATGACCTTGATCCCCCGTTTGCCGCTGAAAATAGCCTCCACTGGACAGCTGCCGACGCAGGCATCGCAGGAGCGCTCGCATTTCTCAGGGAGGATGTAAAAGGCGGTAAGCTCCGGACAAACCAGAGCTGGACAATACCGTTCCTTTATGTGAGACTCATACTCCTTATGAAAGTATCGCAGTGTGGTCAGTATGGGGTTTGGGGCTGTCTTCCCCAGGCCGCAGAGCGCTCCCTCTTTGATATCAGCCGCTAGCTCCTCAAGGAGCGCGATATCACCGGCCTTGCCACTACCACTTGTTATATCCTCCAGTATATCCAGCATCTGCGCCGTACCGAGGCGGCAGAATGTGCACTTACCGCATGATTCGTGTCGGGTGAAATCGAGGAAGTAGCGCGCGGTGTCGACCATACAGTTATCTTCGTCGAGGATAACCATCCCGCCGGATCCCATCATGGCTCCTGCCTCAGTGAGCGAGTCGTAGTCGATGGGCAGGTCCAAGAGGCTCTCGGGGAGGCAGCCGCCCGACGGCCCGCCGATCTGAACCGCCTTGAATTTGCGTCCCTTGGGTATACCGCCACCAACATCGAAGACAAGCTGGCGCAGCGTCGTGCCCATCGGAACCTCCACCAGGCCGGTGTTTAACACCTTGCCCGCCAGGGCGAAGACAGCCGTTCCCTTTGAGGTCTCGGTACCTATTTTTGCAAACCACTCAGCACCGCGATCGATGATGGGGGGCACGCTCGCCAGGGTCTTGACATTGTTTATAATTGTCGGCTGACCCCACAGGCCTTCGGTGGCGGGGAAGGGGGGTCGGTGCTGCGGCCAGCCCCGCTTGCCTTCCAGCGAGGCGATGAGCGCTGTTTCCTCGCCGCAGACGAAGGCCCCTGAGCCTCGCATCAGTTCGATCTCGAAGCCAAAACCGCTGCCCATGATATTATCGCTGAGGAGACCATTCTCCCTGGCATGAACTAGGGCGCTCTCGACACGCGCCACCGCCAGCGGATACTCGATACGAACGTATATATAGCCCTTTTCAGAGCCGATGGTGTATCCGGCGATGAGCATACCCTCAATTATGGAATGCGGGTCGCTCTCCAGGATGGCACGGTCCATAAAGGCGCCGGGGTCACCCTCATCGGCGTTACAGATAACATAACTGGTGGTGCCCGGGGCATCGAGACATATCTGCCACTTATCTGCGGTGGGAAAGCCGGCTCCGCCTCGCCCCCTGAGCCCGGAGCGTTTTAGCTCCGAGATGATGTCTTTCGGTTTCATCTGGAGAGCCTTATTCATGGCGGCGTAGCCGCCGTACGCGATGTACTGGTTGATATCTTCGGGGTCGATGTGGCCGCAGCGGCTTAGCAGTATGTGCTTTTCATACTGAAACCTGGGCTGGTCGAAGATGGTGGGGATGAGCTCGTTCTCCTCGAGGGCACCGAGGGTGAACTCGTAGCACGGGTCATCGCCAATAATATAATCCGAGATGAGCCGCGAGGCGACTCCGGGCGTCACATATCCGTAGCAGATGGGGGGAAAGCCCGGCTTGGTGATGATCACCAGGGGTTCGGCATAGCAGTGTCCCATACACCCCACCTCGGTGAGTATGGCATCGATGTTTCTCTCCGCCAGTTCCGCCTTAAGGGTCTCCAGCGTCTCAAGAGCACCGGCAGCCCGACCGCAGGTCGCGGTACCGATGCTGATACGTGGCTTGGGACTGTTTAAAAGGGCGTCCCACTCGGCGAGGGCCCTTTTTCTGATGTGTTCGAAGCTCTCGCCTGTGGATTTAATCGTGCTCTTTTTTACCATTAGCCTTCTGTTTTTCCTGTTCAAAGGACAGCAGGACACCCTTAATTCTGGTAGGGGAAATAGTGCCTTTAACCTGGTCGTCGACCACAGACACCGGGGCCATGGCACAGCAGCCCACGCAGGCGACCCGTTCCAGGCTGAACTCGCGGTCCGGGGTTGTCTCCCCCTCCTCGATGTCGAGCTCCCGTTGCCAGGAATCGAGTATTATCTTGCCCCCCTTTATCTGGCAGGCTGTGCCTAGGCAAACCTTTATTTGGTGCTTCCCCGGCGGAACGAAGCGAAACTGATTGTAGAAAGTGGCCACGGAGTAGACTTCACTATCCGGGGCATCCAGGAAGCTGGCGGCCTCAAGCATGGCCTCACGGGGCAGGTAGCCAAACTTAGCCTGAATGTCTTGTAAGATGGGGATAAGTTTGCCCCGCTCTCTGGAGCGGGACGCAAGTACTTCGCCCGTTTGACGTATTATTTCTTCTTCAGTCATCTACTGGACATCGTTAGGTAGTCGAAGCGCTTAGCTGGCCTGGCTCTATATTATAGCACTCCATAGCATCACTGTTAAGCTCGTGGCTAAGGAGGTTGGTCTCGTTTAGGTAGAGGTAACATTGGATAGAAAGTATTGTTCCGAAACGCGCAGCATGCGTATGAGGCTTCCTTCCCCGGTTGCCATGTGCTAATGCCGCGGCGCCCTACTTCCTATACGCTGCCAGGAGTCTCCTTACATGGCGCAGTGAGAGATGCAACGCCTCACTGGCTTCCCTGCAAGTCACCACACCCCTCCCCACCTGGTTTAACACCATCAATCTCTTCTGCTCTTTCCTATTCAATGTCACCTTCTCTTTCATAGGGTGACATTTTCTCAGAACAGTTAATGGGTGACAAAATCATAGAACATCAACATGATGAGTATAAAAACTTTACAGTGTGATGTATTTATGCTAAACTTATTGCTGGCTTTCCGGTGGTTTTAGCGGGACGGACCCACCCGTTCCCATCCCGAACACGGAAGTGAAACGTCCCAGCGCAGACGATACTGGTTGCGAACGTGACTGCGGAAAATATGTCACTGCCGGGAAGCCTTTTTTTATAACAGCTCTCTGTAAAATCGAGTGGAAACAGCTATGAAATGGTGCAGAACACAGTAGCATTTTCCCTGCAGTGCACCTCCACATTCCTTGAACCATAGGAGTTGCACTGCTGCGTCTTTATACTCGTGTTACGCCCGTCGGTAAACATATTGCTCGTCCAGTTATCGAAGTAATTCAAAATGGGCTCCTTTCATCATTTTAAAGTGTTGTCCTTTTATATAACTTGACACATTGCGATTAAGTAGCTAGAATATCTGTGAATATAGACGTGTGACTATAGCGGTGAGAAAGGAGGGGATCATGTGGCTGAGGTAATACTAGAAGAGAGAGAGAACTTCGACAGTCTTCTAAAGAGGTTCAATCGGAAGGTGCAGCAGGCTGGTATACTCTCCGAGTTTCGGAGAAGAGAGTATTATGAGAAACCATGCACCACGCGAAAACGGAAAGAGGCAGCGAAGCGTCGAAAGAGCACCCGAAGTAGCACCCGAAGTAGCACTCGAAGTAGCAGATGAAGCGCTCTCGTAGGTGAAACAGACATGACGCTACAGGAAAAGATAGCAACTGACTTGATACAGGCGCAAAAAAGGGGTACAAAGGCGCGGGTATCGGCACTTCGTTTAGTTAGGGCAGGCGTGAAGAATGCTGAGATCGCTAAGGGTGCTAGTCTGGATGATGCCGGTGTTATAGATATAATCTCCAGGGAGGTTAAGCAGCACCGCGAGAGCATTGCTGAATTTATAAAGGGAAATCGACAGGACCTGGTGGATAAGGAGGAGGCGGAACTGGCTGCCCTGCTGGAATATTTGCCCAGACAGATAAGCCGTGAGGAAATTAGCGAGGCGGCTCGTAAGGTGATAGAGCAGGTCGAGGCACGAGGGCCCGGCGATAAGGGCAAGGTAATGTCCCAGCTTATGCCACAACTCAAGGGCAAGGTGGATGGGCGTGAGGTTAGCGATGTGGTCGCTGAGTTGCTCGCTGGGTAGTAGTAGTACATTGTTAAAATTGTCATAGAATGTGTTTTAATACCGCACCGGAGTTTATTATGGTGCGGTTTTTCTTTTTACTTCATGCTGATAAATACGGATGGAAAGGTCTATCTTTTTATTTTCGGCAGCGTGGATTATAATAAATCGGGGGAAAGTGGGGAAATTATCGTGAACAATTTCGTCGTTTTGCAAAATTATTAGAGTGAAACGGGAGAAAAAGGGAAGAAGGAAAAAATGAGAGTAGTTTTACTTCAGAATGTATCCGGGTTAGGGGAGATGGGGGAGGTAAAGGAGGTCTCCAATGGCTACGGCAGAAATTTCCTGCTCCCTAGGGGGCTTGCCGAGTTTGCATCTCCTGTTTTAATGAAGCGGGCGGAGGAAAGGCGTAACGCTGAGGAGCGCCGCCAGCTAGTGGCCAGTGCTGGGATGGCGGATCTGGCTCAGACCCTGGAGGGGTTGGAGGTTGTTATAAGGGCTAAGATTGGTGCTCACGATCGCCTCTACGGGGCGGTTACCAGTGCGGACATCGCCGATGAAGTGCAGCGGCTCACCGGACAGGATATAGATAAGCGAAAGGTAGAGCTGGATGAGCCAATTCACCAGCTTGGAGAGTATGAGGTTTCGGTAAAGCTATCTGGAGACCTTGTGCCTAAGTTAAAGGTTGTTGTGGAGGAAGAGAGGGTGGAGGCAAAGCTGAAGGATAAGGAAAAGGCGAAAGAAGCGGCTCAAGAGGAGCCAGAGGCAAAGGATTAGTAATGTCAACCGAGAGGTTGCCACCTCATGATATCGAGGCTGAGGAGGCGGTAGTAGGCTCTCTCCTCATCGATGGTGATGCCATTTATAAGATAGCCACATTCCTCAAGCCAGAGGACTTCTACCGGGAGAAGAATCAGTGGGTGTATGCGGCATGCTTTGACCTCTATGAGCGAAATGAGGCCATAGATCAGGTTACAGTAGCTCATGAGATGGGGTGGCGAGAGAGGCTGGAAGCGGTTGGTGGGGCTGCCTACCTGACCCATCTGGTCTCAAATGTGGCCACATCGGTGCATGTTGAGTACTATGCCCAGATTGTTCACCGTATGTCTGTGATGCGTCACCTAGTAGTTGCGGCAGGTCAGATTGAACAAATCGGCTACGAGGCGGGACCGGACGTGGCGGATGCGCTCGGTAGAGCGGAGGACATCCTATTTCGCTTGCGCCATGCTAAGAGACCCTGGGACTTCGTACCCATTCGCGAGCTCCTCGACCGATACTTCGAGGAAAGCGAGATTCGTCCCTTCGAGGGGGAGGTGATAAATACGGGCTTTGCTGCCCTGGATGATATCCTGGGGGGACTCCGACGCTCCGATATGGTAGTAATTGCTGCCAGGCCGGGCGCGGGCAAGACAAGCCTCGTCTTGGGAATAGCCAGAAACGCTGCAGTACAGCAAAAGGCCCGTGTAGCTATCTTCAGTGTGGAGATGGCACGGGAGCAACTGGTACAGCGTCTTCTCTCCAGCGAGGCGGGGGTCGATTCCAAACAGTTGCGACTTGGCCAGCAGACGGAGGCTGAGGAGCGAAGGATTATGGAGGCCACCGGTGTGCTCTCTGAGGCACCGATATATATCGATGACTCTCCCGTCCTGCGGGTGGTGGAGATGAAATCGAAGGCACGGCGGCTTCACTACGAGCAGAGTATAGACCTCATCATTGTAGATTACCTGCAACTAGTGAGGGGAAATGGTAGGGAGGGGCGGGTTCAGGAGGTAACTGAGATCTCCCGCTCCTTTAAGGAGCTCGCTCGCGAGCTGAATGTTCCGCTAATAGCGGTCTCTCAGCTCTCAAGGGCACCAGAGGGTCGAGCTTCTCACAGACCATTGCTTTCCGACCTAAGGGAGAGCGGTGCTATAGAGCAGGACGCCGATGTTGTGGTATTCATATACCGCGAGGATATGAATATATCCGAGGAGGAGTGGAAGAAGTACCATCTCGATGAGCCTTTCCCCAGGGGAGTTGCTGACATTATAGTTGCGAAGCAACGCAATGGGCCTATAGGCGAGGGGAAGTTGCGTTTCCTGGCAAAAACGGTGAAATTCGCCGATTATGAGGTGGAGCGGGCGGGATGAAGCCCTTTCTTGGTTTTCCACGAGGGACGCGCTTCACCCCGCTACCCAATCTTTTCTTTAGTCAGCTTATTCCCCAGATCGATGACATCGCTGAATTAAAGGTAACGCTTCATCTCTTCTGGGTCATTTATGGGAAGCGGGGCTACCCCAGGTTTGTAACCTGTGGAGAGCTTCTAGCTGATCGGATGCTAATGAAGAGTATGGGTAATGGGGAGACGCTTCGGCATGGACTGGAGAAGGCGGTAAGCCGGGGTACGATAATTAGGTTGAATTTGGAGCGGGATGAGAGGCCTGTAGAGCTTTATTTCCTCAACACGGAGGACGATCGGAAGGTGTATGCCAGAATAGAGCGTGGGGAGATAGACGTGGCGGTGTTACCAGATAAGGAACCTTTTTTGGATTCCCCCCAGTCGCCTGAGACCGAGGAGAGCTCCAATATATTCACCCTTTATGAGGAGAACATTGGCATGCTCACCCCGATGATCGCTGATGAGTTAAAGGATGCGGAGCAGCTTTATCCTGCTTCCTGGATCGAGGATGCCTTCAGGGAGGCGGTGAGCCGAAACAAACGCAACTTGAAGTATATTGAAGCCATTTTGAAGAGATGGGCTAGTGAGGGTAAGGAGCATGGAGCGCCTGGGAGAGATTCTAAAGAGGATCGGGACAAATATATCAGGGGAAGATACGGACACCTGGTCAAACGCCGAATCGAATAAGGTGGTGTCGCCGGAGTGTCCTATTTGTAGAGGGGCAGGTTTTATTCATCCGCTGCTCCCCTCGGGACGCCCCGATTTCACAAGGGTGGTTTCCTGTCAGTGCAATCATGGGGAGTCTGAGGAAGCGCACATGCTGCGGCTTCGGCGAGATAGTGGTGACCTGGGACTGAAGCTGTTAAGCAGGATGAGCTTCGAAAATTTTGAAAAGAGGCTCAATCTCTCGCGGGAGGAGCAGACGATATTGGATGATGCCATTAAGCTGGCGCGTCGCTTCGCCGAGGAGCCGGAGGGATGGCTGGTGTTTCTTGGCCCCAATGGATGTGGTAAAACTCATTTAGCCGCTGCCATCGGTAATTATCAACTGAAAAGGGGTAAACCGGTTATCTTTATAGTTGTCCCAGACTTTCTTGATCATCTACGCTCTACCTATAACACCGATGGCAGATTGGGTCATGACGAGCTGTTCGACAGAGTAAAAAATGCAACACTCTTGATACTCGATGACTTTGGGGAACAGGCGATCACTCCGTGGGCTCAGGAGAAGCTCTACCAGTTGATCAACTATCGCTATAATGATCGGTTGCCCACAGTGATTACCACCTGCCTATCCCTGGAGAATCTGGAAAACAGGATAGGCTCGCGGCTCGGCGACCCCAGATTGAGTACGCCTTTTAATATCGATGTTCCCGATTACCGTTCTGACCTTGCCCCCTCGGAGAGGGGAAAGCCGCTGAGGAGGACCCGCTAAATGGTAAACTCCCCGGTGCTAGTTCTAAATCAGAACTATGAACCGCTTAATGTCTCACGGGTACGGCGGGCGGTGGTTCTGGTCATTCGCGGCAAGGCAGAAACGCTGGAGAATGACTCGGGGATGATACACACAGCTAGTGATACTATCCCCATGCCCTCGGTGATTCGTTTGGTTTACATGGTGAGGCGCCCTCGACCGGAGAAGAAGTTAACCCGCCGCGAGGTGTTCCAGCGGGATAAATATACCTGCCAGTATTGCGGTAGTGAGACCAGGGAGCTTAGCTTGGATCATGTAGATCCTCGGCATAGAGGGGGCCGACATATCTGGGAGAATGTAGTTAGCGCTTGCCTGAGGTGCAACAATCACAAGGCAGGACGTACCCCTCAAGAGGCGGGGATGCGGCTCATCCGACAGCCATTCGCACCTTATGTTAGCGGCTACTGTGTACCTTTCGAGTATATAAAGAGGCACAACGGCTGGCAGAAGTTCCTTCCCCTGCAGCAGAGAGATGAGGGGGACTAGACGCCCTTTTCAGGGCTTCCCACCCTCCCTTTTTACCTGTTCAACTGGCAATTCCACAGTGGCACCGCTATTTAGTTGCACCAGCACCGTCTCCTTTAAAGGATTTCCGCCCACCACCGTGGCTACTCCTAGATGGGTGGTCACATGCTGCCCGATGGGGGGCAGCTTTTCCTTCATGATGCGGTATTGCCCACTTTCGTGGCTCAGACAGCATAGCAGCCTTCCGCAAACACCGGAGATCTTGAGCGGGTTAAGGGGAAGGTCTTGCTCTTTCGCCATTCTGATGGAGACAGGATTGAACTCGGATAGATAGGTAGTGCAGCATAATGGGCGACCGCATTTGCCGTAGCCTCCGAGAAGCTTTGCTTCATCTCGTGGCCCTACCTGGCGAAGTTCGATACGGGTTTTATAGGTGGTGGTAAGCTCCTTCAAGAGGTCGCGAAAGTCCACCCTACCCTCGGCACTAAAGAATATGGTGAGGCGAGTGCCATCGAGGTTGTACTGTGCCGAGATGAACTTCATGGGCAGGCCCAGTCTGGAGTTTATCTCGTGGCACTTCTCCAGTGCCTCCCGCTCATTACCCTTTAGTTCACCCCATTTGCTGAGATCCTCCTCCTCTGCCTTGCGGAGTACCGGCTTAAGCGGCTCAGTAATATCGCTTGCAAGCACCTGCTTTGGTGAAATGACCACCCTGCCTAGCTCCGGTCCGCGCCCGGTCTCCAGCACTACCCAGTCACCCACGTTTACCTCAGTGTCTGCCGGGTCGAAGTAATATATCCGCCCTGCTCGCTTGAATCGTACGCCAATCACTTCGGTCATAATATTATGAGCTAACTCCCTTCACTTTGTGGTAGGTTAAGCATGAGTACCTCCAGCACCAGACGGGGGTTTGCGTTTTGACCCAGTTCTTCTAAAGCATGCTGTAGGCTCTCAATAAAACCTTTGATCCTATTCAGGTTGTAGTTTTCCGTCTCCCTGCAAAGCGATTCCTCTTGATCGATATTGGTAATGAGGTCGCGGCATCCCACCTTAACCAGCAGTAGATCACGCCACAAGCCAACCCATAGGGAGAGTACCTCGCGGAGCGCTTCCCGATCTTTGCTGAACTGGCTTGCTAACTGGCCGGCGTAGGCGAAGCGCTCCGCTCGCCCCACACAGGTGAGCTGGAGCAGTGCGCTGAGGCGCTCAGCACGCTTGCCGGTGACACTATCATCACTCAGTGCACCCACTGCCCAGCCAAGGCAACCCAAGGAAAGTCTGGCAAGTACCATCGCCTGTTCCGGGGTTGCCTCCCATTGCTCGATAAGTGCCCGCTCCACTACTGTGATGGGGAGTGGTCTTAGCTCCAGCCTCTGACAGCGGGAGCGAACCGTGGGTAAAAGCAGCCCCTCATTTACGGCGAGAAGTATTATCTGAACATTGGGCGGTGGCTCCTCCAGCGTTTTGAGCAGGCTATTTGCCCCCTCGGAGGAGAGTTGCTCTGCACCATCGATGATAAATACCCGATTCCTTCCCTCGAAGGGTTTAAGTGAGGCGGAGCGCTCCATCTCCCTGATTTGGTCAATGCTGATCTCCGCCCTGCCATTGGGGCCGATTACCTGGACATCGGCATGTCTTAGCTGGGCGATCCTTTGGCATGATGCACAAACCCCGCAGGGCTGATCGTCCCCCTGGCAGTTTAAGGCTTGAGCCAGATTAGAGGCCAGGGTCATCTTTCCCACGTGAGGTGGACCGACGAAGAGATAGGCATGAGATAGTTTGCCACCCTTTAGACCACTGTCTAAAAGGGCGACCGCTATATCATATCCCACTACCTGCCACATATTTCTTTTCGTCCTTTACGTTTGCGATATTATAATTCTGATGTTTTCACTTTCACATCATGTTTTTCGAAACGTTTGAAATGTTCGAAGCAGTCTTCACTCGATTCACTTGTCCAACCTTGAATAAAATAGAATTGGTTGCGGTAATTTGGCCCTTTTTATTTGGCGGTCTTAAATAATGTCGCAATTCATTAGATCCTCATAGCTCTCACGGCGGCGGATGAGGCGCGCCCTTCCATCATTGACCATAACGATGGCTGGCCTCAGCGCGGCATTGTAATTTGAGGCCATGGGGAGGCAGTAGGCCCCGCAGCAGGGCACGGCAATGACGTCCCCGGGCGCGAGTTTGGGCAGGTCGATGTCCTTAATCAGGATGTCCCCCGATTGGCAGAGCTTGCCCGCCACGGTGACTTTTTCGCTCTTTTCACCCACTACTTTGTTTGCCACTATTGCTTCGTATTTGGCTCCGTAGAGTGCGGGGCGGATGTTATCGGCGATGCCCCCATCCACGGAGACATATTTGCGAACTCCAGGAATCTCCTTTATCGCCCCTACGGTATAGAGGGCAACCCCCGCCGGACCGACTATAGACCTCCCTGGCTCAACGATAAGCCGTGGTGGCTCAAGGACAAGCGCCTCGCTCTTTTCAAGAAGCGTGGATGCGGTCGCCTCGGCAAGTTCGCCGATGGTGGGGGCCGGGGAGTCTTCCGTATAGGTGATTGCCAGCCCTCCCCCAATGCTTAGCTCTTTGAGCTTGAAGCTATGTTTGCGGCTCATCTCAGCGGCAAAATCCAGCACAATACCGATTGCCTGCTTATAGGGCGCAAGCTCGAATATCTGGGAGCCGATGTGGAAGTGCATCCCGATAAGCTCGAGAGAAGACATCGCCGAGGTGAGCGCCTCCTCAACCTTGTCCAGGGGGAAGCCAAACTTGCTATCGATAATCCCGGTGGTTAAGTGGGCGTGGGTGTGAGGGTCAACGCCGGGGGAGAGGCGCAGGAGTATCTCTTGCCGCGATCCAGCATTCTTTGCTACCTCGTTGAGCAGGGAAAGCTCATAAAGATTGTCCACCACAATGCGTCCCACTCCCCACCTTATTGCCAGCTCCAACTCCTGACGCGATTTGTTATTGCCGTTAAAGTAGACTCGCTCCATGGGGAAGCCAACCGATTCGGCGATGGCAAGTTCCCCTGCGGAGACAACCTCGAGCCCCAGTCGCTCTTCATTGAAGAGTTGCGCCAGTGCACGGTTGATGAAGGCTTTACACGCGTATATCACCAGGCTATTGGGATAACGCTGCGAAAACCCCTCTCGATACTCGGTACACTTCCCCCTCAGCGTCGCTTCGTCAAAGACATAGAGCGGCGTGCCGAATTCACCGGCCAGTGTCCCGGCCGTGCATCCGCCAATTACGAGGTGGTTTTTTTGTACCTGAGTGGTTTGTGGAAATAGCCTAAGCATATCTGCCTCCTGGGGAGGCTAGTTTATAGCTGACTTCCTCCCCTATTCCTTGAGAGCAAGCCTTTCCCTCCCTCTCCAGCTTTATAAGGTGGGCGTATACCTGCCCTTTGGCTAGTTCGTAGAGGAAGCCAGCTAGCTCGGGATAGATCTCAGCTACCAATTGCTTTACTGTATTATCACCCTGGCGTAACACGGCGATTACCTGATACTCGCGCTCTTTTCGATGCTCGATCAACTCATCCAGCTTTCGCTGCGGTTCCCTTATAAGTGGACCATGTCCGGGGCAGATCAGATCAATATCATAGTCAAGGAGCTTCCTCAAAGAATCGATATACTGTGCCATGTCCCCTTTGGGTGGATGTATCGCCGTGGTGCCAAGGCCCAGAATATGGTCGCCGGAAAATAGTATCTTATCTTTTCTTATATAGAGGCAGATGTGTCCCGGGTTGTGCCCTGGGGTATGTACCACCTCAAGATCGATGCCTTTAAGCGAGATGATGTCTCCATCAGCTACCACGTGATCCACTGTGATACCGGTTTGCTCAGTGGAGTGAAGGACAATCTTAGCCCCCGTTTTTTCACGCAGCCTGGCTGCCCCGCCTATATGGTCGAGATGGGCATGAGTGATAACGATATAGGCTAGCCTAAGTCCGGCGAAATTGTTAACATAATCTATGCGACAACTGACTGACCCCTCATCACCATATCCTGAGTCGATAAGTACACCCTCATCTGCGATCACAAGATAGACCTGGGGCGCAAAATGACCTAGAAGGCGATCTGTCCCCGCTGGAATGGCGTGAATGCCCGTGGCAATCTGCATTATTAGCTTTTTCAGTCCTTTGAAGATATGGTTGGAAAAGTCTTCTGCTTCTATTTTAATTGTTTACGTAAAATGTCTGCTTGGTAAAGAAACTCGAACTCTCGCTCTCAATATGCCCTAGCGATTACCCTTCGAACTGTAGCTTCATATTAGCAATTGGGCAGGTCAAAGTCAACCAACGCAGGTTGACAGCAATGGGAGAGGGGGCTAGAATTTGCTTGAGGTTCCTTTTGTATAAGAAGAGCGTTCTGGATAATGGGCTTCGCATCATCACTGGCGCCATGCCACATACACGCGCGGCATGTATAAATATCTTCATTAGCGCTGGCTCGCGCTACGAAGGTGAGGAGGAGGCGGGAACCTCACACTTTATAGAGCACCTTTGCTTTAAGGGGACAGAGCGCCGCGCTACCGCCAGGGAGATTGCCGAGGCTATCGAAGGGGTGGGCGGCATACTCAATGGGGGCACCGATAGGGAGTTTACTGTTTACTGGTGCAAGGTGGCTCGCCCCCACTTTCCTCTTGCTTTGGACCTCATGGTGGATATGCTCCGCTATTCCCGGTTCGATGCTCAGGATATAGAGAGAGAGCGCGGTATCATTATCGAGGAGCTTAGTGAGAGCATGGATTCACCCCAGCATCGGGCGAGTTTACTTATCGATGAAGTAGTCTGGCCGAATCAACCCCTGGGGCGTGATATTGCCGGGAGCAAGGAGACGGTAGGTGCCTTGAGTCGAGAGATGCTTCTGGGCTACCTGAGCCGACAGTACGTGCCCAATAACACCGTGGTCAGTGTTGCTGGTGACATTGGACATGAGGAGGTCTTATCGCGCGTGAGCGAGGCATTGGGAGACTGGGCGGTGGCTACTCCACACTCCCCATATCCCACGGAGGATCACCAGCAGGAAGCTCACATGCGTATTGAGCAGAGGGATACCGAGCAGGCTCATATATGTCTGGCGGTGAGGGGACTCCCCGTGGACCACCCCGATCGGTTCAATCTGGACCTGCTGAATGTGATATTAGGCGAGGGGATGAGCAGTCGCCTATATCAGGAGATTCGCGAGCGGCGAGGGCTGGCCTACGATATACATAGCTATGTGGACCACTTCTTGGACTCGGGGGCGCTTACCATTTATGCCGGGGTGGACCCAAAGAACGCTGCCGATACTATAGCGGTCATGATCGAGGTGCTTTCACACCTAAAAGAGGGGGTGCCTGACCTTGAGCTAACAAAGGCTAAGGAGTTAGCCAAGGGTCGCCTGCTGCTTCGAATGGAGGATAGCAGGAGTGTCGCTGGCTGGTTGGGAGGTCAGGAACTACTAACCGGCCAGATCCGCACGGTGGATGAGGTATCCTCGATAATAGATGCCATCACCCCTCAGGATCTGAAGCAGGTGGCAACTCAACTGCTCCTTACTGAGAAGCTTAACCTGGCCATTGTTGGTTCCGTAGCCAGTGAGGATCGCCTCCATAGCCTTCTCAGGCTTTAAGACTAAGCGAAGATATTTTAAAAGCCAGCTTGAACACCAACCTGCGCTGGTAATGAAAATCGTAGCTACAGCCGATATACCGCAGCTACGATTTGTGAAACGCAGCATTTTTAATATTCAGGCATCGATGGGGGCATGGCTCTCTCTTTCTCCTTGATGTCGGTGATCAGAGCCTCTGTGGTGAGAACTATAGCGGCAATGCTCGCGGCATTCTCGAGCCCCGCTCTGGTCACCTTGGTCGGATCGATAATACCACGCTGCTTCATGTTGGCGTAATCGTCGCGCAGGGCGTCGTAACCGATGCCAGCCTTGCTCTCACGAACGTGATTTACCACAACCGATCCCTCTTTGCCGGCATTCTGAGCGATCATGCGGAGCGGCTCCTCCAGGGAACGCCTCACAATGGCAACCCCAGTGAGCTCGTCGCCCTCTACCTTCAGCTTGTCGAGAGCGGGAATAGCGTTGATGAAGGCGACCCCGCCTCCGGGGACAATTCCCTCTTCTACTGCTGCCCGGGTTGCGGATAGGGCATCTTCGACGCGATGCTTCTTCTCCTTGAGCTCAACCTCGGTGGCTGCTCCCACCTTGATCACGGCGACACCGCCGGCTAGCTTGGCCAGGCGCTCCTGCAGCTTCTCCTTATCGAAGTCGGAGGTGCTATCATCAATCAGGGTCTTAATCTGCTTGATACGCGCCTCAATTGCCTCATCCGAGCCCTTGCCTTCGATGATGGTGGTTTCCTCTTTGGTGGAGATTATCCTTCTGGCTCTTCCCAGATCCTCAACTGTGGCAGAATCGAGCTTTCGGCCCATCTCCTCGGTAATCATCGTGCCTCCGGTAAGGAGAGCCATGTCCTCGAGCATCGCCTTCCGCCGATCGCCGAAGCCCGGCGCCTTAATCGCAAGGCAATTGATAGTGCCCCTTAGCTTGTTGACCACCAGGGTGGCAAGTGCCTCACCGTCTACATCCTCAGCGATAATGACCACGTTCTTGGTTACCTGAAGCACCTTTTCCAGGGCGGGTAGCAGGTCAGCTACCGCGGAGATCTTCTTATCGGTGATCAGGATATAGGGGTCCTCGATCTCCGCCTCCATCCTCTCCGGGCTGGTGACGAAATAGGGGGAGATATAGCCGCGGTCGACCTGCATTCCCTCGACATACTCCGTCTCAAACTCTATCCCCTTCCCTTCCTCAACGGTGACCACCCCATCCTTACCCACTTTTTCCATGACCTCGGCGATGAGGTTTCCGATCTTCTCATCGGCTGCGGAGATGGATGCTACCTGAGATATCTGCTCCTTAGTGGTCACCGGGGTGCTCATCTTCCTTAGCGCATCGAGGATGGCTGCTGTAGCCTTCTCAATGCCCTTCTTTAGCGACATGGGGTTTGCCCCGGCAGCGACGTTCTTCATTCCTTCATGTAGCATTGCTTGGGCGAGCACGGTGGCGGTGGTGGTGCCATCGCCGGCGACATCATTGGTCTTGGTGGCCACCTCCTTGATCAGTTGAGCCCCGATGTTCTCGAAGGGCTCCTCCAGGTCGATCTCCTTTGCGATGGTGACGCCATCGTTGGTGATCGTAGGCGGTCCGAACCTCTTATCCAGCACTACATTACGCCCCTTGGGTCCAAGGGTAATCTTCACCGCATTGGCAAGAGCATCCATGCCAATCTTGAGATTGCGCCTTGCATCCTCATCGTAAACTATCTGTTTTGCCATTTCCCCTCCTTATTAGCTGAACTTAGCGAGTATATCGCTCTCCCGCAGGATTAAAACCTCTTCATCGTTTTGCTTGATCTCACTGCCGGCATACTTGGAGTAGATCACCTTGTCGCCCTTCTTAACCTCCATGGGAATACGCTTGCCCTCCTCATCCAACCTGCCTGGGCCCACCTCGATGACCACACCCCGCTGCGGCTTCTCCTTTGCGGTATCGGGCAAGATGATACCCCCCTTGGTTACATCCTCCTCGGCTGAAGGCTTTATCACTACCCGGTCTCCTAATGGTTGTAACTTGATTGCCATCCTTAACCTCCTATTAGCAGTCTAATCATGAGAGTGCTAAAATATATTAGACTAGATTGATTAATGCTGCAAGTGTGTAGATAGACCGTTATGGCAGCTGAAGAGCATTAATACATGTATATATACCATATAGAAGCCTTCATCCTCTATAATGCTAGCAATAGCTCACTGATGCTCTTCCAGCATCGAAAGGTTTGTCACAGGCTGAGGTTTGGATAGATATCGAGATCGCTGCCTGAGCGTTTGCCCATATCGAGATGGAAATAGCCACAGGAGGCGATCATGGCGGCGTTATCGGTGCACAGAATGGGGTTGGGGATGAGTATGGGGATGGGAGAGCGCTGGGCCATCATTTGTCGAAGCAGGTGGTTTGCAGCGACGCCGCCACCGAGGAGGATCTGCCGGGTGTTCAGCCGCTTTGCTGCTGCCACAGTCTTGGTGACCAAAACATCGACTACCGCCTTCTGAAAGCTGGCGGCGATATCGGCTTTTTCGCCCTTTTCGAGATGAAGCTGCACTTTCGGTTGTGTTTCCGCTGATTTGGAGGTGGAACTAATAGAAGCTGAGCCTATTTCGAACTTTCCGCCTGCAGTCCATCTTTGTGATTGTGTACGCTCTGAATTCAAGGGGGCGTCCACTAGATGCGCTTTTTGGCATTCTTTTTCCACAAGGTGCAGCACCGCAGTCTTGAGCCCACTGAAGCTAAAGTCATCGCTATCTTTGAGCCAGGCACGGGGAAGGCGGTAGCGAGCGCTATTACCTTCTATGGCGAATTGCTCTATGGCGGGGCCGCCGGGGTAGCCCAGCCCCAGGATCCTGGACACCTTATCGAATGCTTCGCCGGCGGCATCATCTCTGGTTCTCCCCAGGAGTTGATAGCTGCCATGCCCCTTTACAAGGAGTAGGTCGCTGTGTCCACCGGAGACGATAAGGCAGATAGCGGGGACGTCCGGGGTGCTACCCTCAAGCCAGTTGGCATAGATATGTCCCTCCAGGTGGTTTACGCCCAGAAGGGGTATGCCTCGAGATAGGGCGATGGCCTTGGCGATGTTCACCCCGACAATGAGGGAACCGGCAAGACCAGGCCCGTTGGTAACCGCTATAGCATCCAGATCGCCCCAGCGGGTTTGGGCCTGAGCCATCGCCTCTTGGATAATAGGGATAACGGTTAGCAGGTGCTGGCGGGAGGCCACCTCGGGTACGATGCCTCCATAGCGAGCATGCAGGTCCATCTGGGAGGCGATGACATTGGATAGGATATCCCTGCCATCCCTGACCACGGCTGCTGCTGTTTCATCGCAGGAAGTTTCGATGCCGAGGATATTCATTATTTTGCCCCCTTTGCCCTATAGCAATATAGCAAATGTTCTGCCCGATGTAAATCACCGTTTTTAGAACTTTGGGTTCCCTTTAGTTGAAAAAACCACAATGATAAAAATATTCTTTCGCTTTGATATACTGGAAGTGGTCTGTTGTAACTAGGAGGTGCTCTTTAGTTTGTTATTGTAGGGCTTATCTACATCTAAATGTGTTCATAGAACCTCCCATTGGATACCCGCCAGATTGCTAGAGGGAGGAAGGCGGATCGCCGAAAGGTGAGCTAGTGGCGCTTCCCTTGGCGAAGACTTTTTGTGTGTAACTACGGCATGGGGATTAGAAGGACGAAGCATGACGTTATTAATCTTAGGTATCACCTTGGTCTGGATACACAAGTTATAGATGGAAATACATTGAATATCAAAACCGTGAGCAGAACTCCTTCGACCAAGCATGTTTTAACAGCTTTTAGATGCCCATCAGCTTGCTGTGGTAATTGGCTAAATGTGATGTTTCAATAGTATACTGGAAGGGTATGCAATTTTGACAGCTAAGGGGGGCGATGATATGATTGAAATGAGTAATTGCCCGGGTTGGCTGAAGAGCGAAATAATGAGGGAGGGATTCCAAGATGGATAGCACTAGCATTCTGTACCTGGTGCTTCTTTTTATTTGCCTAGCTTTCTCCGCATTCTTCTCTAGTGCCGAGACTGCCTTTATATCATTGCCCAAGGCGAGGGTGAGGCACCTGGTGGACAGCAGGGTGAGCGGTGCGGGACGGGTGGAACGGATCACAGAGAGACCAGAGAGGCTGCTGGCGACGGTGCTGCTATGCAATAACTTTGTAAATGTGGCAGCTGCTGCCCTGGGCACGGCGATAGCGGTATCGATATGGGAGGGAGATATAGGGGTACTTATCGCCACAATAGTGGTAACCCTGCTGCTTTTAGTGTTCGCAGAGGTAACGCCCAAAACTCTTGCCATAAGACACCCCCAGAGGCTGGCCTTGCTCTATGTCTATCCGCTGGAGGTCATCACAAAGATAGTCTATCCACTGGCGGCGGGATTAAGCTGGCTCGGCTCGATACTTGCTGGTGGGCATGCTAGGGTGCCACAGATGCTGGTAAGCGAGGAGGAGATACGTGGCATGATATCTGTCGGGCGTGATGAGGGCACGGTGGAGGCGTCAGAGGCAGAGCTGTTGCATAAGGTGTTCGTTTTCGGTGACCGCACCGTCCGTGAGGTAATGACACCCCGGCCTGAGGTAATCTGGATAGAGGAGGGGACAAAGCTAGCGGATTTCCTCGCCGTCTACGCTGAATTCCCACATACCCGTTTCCCGGTTTATCGGGATAGTATCGATACTGTTGTTGGGATCCTTACCATAAAGGATGTGCTTATGGCACAGGCTATCGGTTCGCTGGATAAAAGGGGCGCCATTGATGACCTGGTGCGTCCGGTTCTCTTTGTCCCGGAGACCAAACGCATTGCACAGCTTTTCGCCGAGATGCAGTCCCAGGGTTACCCCTTGGTTGTGGTGGTTGATGAGTACGGTGTTACCAGTGGCATTGTGACGATGGAGCAACTGGTGGGCGAGATCGTGGGTGAAATGGGGGATGAGCTGATGAAGGTGGACAAGGATTTCGAGGTTATTGATGACCGGACAGTTCAGATCGATGGCGGCATGAGGGTAGAGGAGGCCAATGAGGAACTGGGGCTTGAATTGCCTACGGGTGATTATGACACCGTAGCAGGCTTCTTACTAAGCCTTATTGGTCATATCCCAAGGGAAGGGGAGCAGGTGAGGTACGGTGGCCTTAAGTTGGCGATCACACAGATGCGGGAGTTGAGGATCGAGAAGGTCCTGGTGACCAGGGAGTGATATGCAGCGGCTGCGCATCGCATTTACTCGGGGAGAGGAGATAAAATATCTTTCTCACCTGGATTTGATGAGGTTATGGGAACGGGCGCTCAGGCGTGCCGATATACCGCTGGCTTACTCGCAGGGATTCAGCCTGCACCCGAGAATCTCCATTGCGGCACCCCTTCCCATCGGAGTAATAAGCGAGGGTGAATTAATGGACATCCTTCTTAGCAAGCGGTTTTCTCCCTACTATTTCATAAAGGCGGTGGCAGAGCAGTTGCCCCGCGGCATCGGTATCACGGGGGTGGAGCAGGTCTCACTGCAGCTTCCCTCTCTGCAATCGCAGGTCAGGCAGGCGGAATACCGGGTCGAGTTGACCACCGATAAGCTGCCACAGGAGGTGGAGGAGGTGATTCGTTCCTTTATGGCGAAAAAGCATTTCCCCTGGCAGCATACGAGGGACCACGTCGTACGGCATTATGACATTCGCATCCTAGTAGATAGACTCTGGCTCATTGAGTGGCAGGAGTCGTTGTGCACTCTAGGCATGCGTCTGAGAAACGACAACTCCGCTACAGGGAGAGCGGAGCAGGTAACTTTGTCCGTTGGCTTCCCCGATCCCCCGAGATTAATCCAACGTACCAAGTTAATCCTGGCGGGCAAATAGCATGGCGGGGCTCGATTGGGGAAGGCAGGAGAAGGCTAAAAATTATGCAAGGATTATGCGTGCTCTCGCTTTTTTAGAACTAGGCATCGCCGCTTTATTCATCCTGGTACTGTTGCTCACTCCGCTTTCTACAAGCCTACGCAACCTGCTGGACTTTCCACAACCTTTGAGGGTGGCACTCTACTTTGCCACCATAATGCTCTGTTTCGCGATTGTATCCGCACCTCTAAGCTTATATAGGGGATTTTTGCTACCACGTAGCTTCGGACTATTGAGTCAAAGAATGAGGGGCTGGCTCCTTGATGGGTTGAAGGCAGGTGTTTTGGGCTTGATCCTGGGCCTGGGCCTGGGTATCATGGTGTTTGTTTACTGGCTTCTGGCGAACTTCCCTGACCTGTGGTGGTTACTGGCCGCCGTTTTTCTCATACTGCTCACCGTAGTGATGACCAATCTGGCCCCGGTTATTATTGTACCCCTTTTCTATAGAATGGAGCCCCTCGCCGACATTAGCCTGGGGGAGAGGCTGGTGCGTTTTGCCGAAAGGGTGGGGGAGAGGGTGGTGGGAGTATTCACCATAAATCTGAGCAGCAAAGTTACTACAGGTAATGCCGCCATTATGGGCCTGGGAAACACCAGGCGGATAGTTATTGGTGATACAATTCTGGGGAAATATTCACATGAGGAGATCGAGGTTATCGTGGCACATGAGTTAGGGCATCACGTCCATCGCGACATCGTAAAGCTCATCGCACTTCAGGCAGCGACTATAATGAGTGGGTTTTATCTGACGCATCTGATAGTGAAGTCTGGCATTCACCATTTTGGATTTAACGGGATAAGCGATGTTGCATCCTTTCCCCTGCTTGCTATTGCATTGGGTGGCCTAGGCATACTTATGGTGCCGCTAACCTGTGCCTACACTCGCCACATTGAGAGTGCTGCCGATGAATATACATTGACCCTGACCCACAACCCAGGGGGATTCACCACAGTGATGAGCAAACTTGCCAACCAGAACCTGTCTGAGGCAAAGCCAGCTCGCTGGGTAGAGCTATTATTCTATGACCATCCCCCCTATTTCAGGAGGGTGGCGCGAGCTCGCCAGTACAAGGAGGGGGCAGGATGAAGCTTATTCTGGTAAGACATGGTGAAACCAGGTGGAACCGGGAGAACCGCGTTGTGGGGCATACCGGGATTGCACTAGATAGTAACGGGCGCAGGCAGGTGGAGCTACTTGCACGGAAACTCGAAAATGATAGTGTCTCTGCCATCTACTCCAGCCCGCTTAGACGTGCCAGAGAGACGGCCGCTGCGATAGCGCGCATTCATAGATTGAGGGTGATGAAAGATGATGCCTTCAAGGAGATTGACGCTGGGGAACTGGAGGGGCTCACCTTTGGTGAGGTGATGGAACGCTACGGCGATATTTTAAAGGATTGGATTAAGGGCAACCCTTCTCTAAGGATGCCGGGTGGTGAATCCATGACAGAGCTCCAGCAGCGAACCTGGCCCGCGGTGGAGAGAATAGTTGGGGAGAACACTGACAGGGTTGTTATCCTGGTAAGCCATAGCTTGGCCATCTCGAGCATTATTGCAAAGGCATTGGGAATGGCCCCATCCAATTTCAGGAGGTTGCGGCTCGGCCTTGCCTCGATAAGCATCCTCAACTTTGGGGATCATGGTGCCTCCTTGGCGCTGTTTAACGATACCTGTCATTTGGAAAGAAGCGGTTGAGAGATGGAAGATTTGAGGCAGCGGGTTTACCGATTTATGCAAAAAAGGGGCCTGACCCCGGATCAAACGGGCGAGAAAGGGCGAAAAGTGCTGGTCGGTGTTTCCGGTGGCCCCGACTCGGTATGCCTGCTGCACATTCTTGACCAACTGAAGGACTCCCTGGGGGTGAGGCTCCATGTGGCACACCTAAATCACATGCTTCGGGGCATTGAATCCGATGCAGACGCTAGCTATGTCAAAGAGTTATCCGATACTCTGGGCATCCCTGCCACTTTCGAGAAGAGGGATGTGGAGGCCTATCACAGGGAGCATAGCCTCTCATTGGAGGCGGCGGCTCGGGAGGTTAGATACGATTTTTTCTCCCGTGCGGCAGAGTCCATAGGTGCAGGGTGTATCGCTCTGGGGCATACCCAGGATGACCAGGTGGAGACCATCCTGATGAACCTGGTCCGCGGTACAGGCCTAATGGGATTGAGGGGGATGGGGACAATTAGAAAATTGCGCTCACCGGGAGGCGGAATTTTAGTGGTGGTGAGACCGCTACTTGATGTCGCCAGGAGAGAGACCGAGGAATACTGCCGCGTACATAAGCTTAGCCCGCGGAGCGATTTATCGAACTACTCGCTGGAGTATACCCGAAATCGAATTCGCTATGAACTTGTGCCACTCCTGCGAAAATACAATAAGAATATCGGTAATGCCCTGATACGAACAGCGCGTTCCGCTGCCGATGAGCTATCTTTCATTGAGAAGCAAGTCTTTCAAGTATGGGATCGAGTAGTTAGAGAGCAGCCCAATGGATTACTTCTAGATAGCAAGGCATTGCTATCGCTGCACCCGGCACTCCAGCGGCACCTGCTACGTCAGGTAGTAGACCAGATTTTGGGGGACCTAACCGATATCGAGTCTGTTCACATAGAGAAGATGATGGAGGCACTGTCAAAGCCAGCGGGTAAAAGGCTATCTCTGCCCAGGGGACTGGTTTTTCACGTGGGCTATCAAACGTGCCTGGTGACCAGAGGTTCTGTAGATATATGCCCCTTACCCGCTTTAGAAGGGGAGAATAGATTAAATGTGCCCGGGGATACGGAGCTTCCCGGATGGCTGGTGCGGGCGAGTATTACTCAGCCTGGGAGCAAGGCTGAGGGTTTTGTGGCATGTCTCGACCTAGATGCGGCAGGGAGTAATCTGGTGGTGCGGGGGCGTAAAGCTGGCGACCGCTTTCAGCCGTTGGGCATGGGTGAGCCCAAGAGGCTTCAGGACTTCATGGTAGATGCCAAGATCCCACGCATGTGGCGCGACCATGTACCCCTGGTATGCTCACCTGAGGGCATCGTCTGGGTGGTGGGCTGGCGCATCGCGGAGCGAGTGAGGGTCATCGATAGCACAAAGAAGGTTTTGTGGTTGAAGTTTGAGAGGCTTTAATCTCCAATAGAGGCCAGGCTAACTCGCTACCATGATAAGGACGGTGCCAGCGAATCCGCAAGATAAGTGGCGCTAAGTTGGAGAATTCCATTGACTCAAGGGGTGAGAGTGGTCTTAGGGGACCCCAAAGGGATCCCAGGGCAAATAGTATGAGCCAGACGAAATCTTTACATAAGCATAGACGAGAAAGGCCAGAACGAATATGCCGGGTGTAATGAAAACCCAACGTCCACTGTGGGATACTGTGGTTCGCTGTATCCCAGTGGGTTTGTGCGATCTCCATAGCATTGCTTTTAGATCTATGAAGCTCTTCCTCATATAGAACCGACGAACACGAAAAGAGATCGATGGTAAGTGCCTCCTACGCCGGTTTAGCGACATCCAAATACCTGCTGTCAATGCAATCACAATAGCAAGGGTAATTACTGCAAAGTACCTTGTGCCGACCGGGTACATATAGGTATCCCTGAATATGAAGAATGCGACAATAAGGCTAAGCGTACAGCCAATAACCATGATCTTCAGTAACCCACCTCGACCGAAAAAGACAGCAGAGGTTCGTAACCCGGCTTTGATATCGAATTCATAGTCGCTCATTACAGTAGCGGTGTAACCAGTAGCAGTAACCAAAAACCAGAAGAGCATCATGAGTGGGGTAGGTAGCACTCCGTACCCTAGTAAGTAACCTGCTGAAGGTACCAATAAGCCCAACAGAGCAATGCAAAGGATATCCCCTAACGGTTTCGCCTTCAGTCTGATCTTGGGATGTGAATACAGAATGCCACCAACGAGGCAAGAAAGGATCACAAGCAATCCGAATGCGATACCTACCAGAAAGCCAAGTAAAATTGCTGTGACGAGTGTCACTAAGCAAAATATCTTGCATTCCCGCTCTGTAACCTCACCGGTGACCATCGGTTGGAGGCGAAGGTTGGTATCTTTTTGTCTGCCATCGTGAAGTCTGTCAGTATCTCTATCAGAGTAGAAGTTAAGAGCGAAGGCAAAGCTAGCGAATAATAACAGGGATATGAATCCAATGGAGGCCTGGGTCCAGCTTGTCTCAGCATATGCTCCTACCGCGAAGGGTATTACGAAGGTGAATGAGAACGCTGGCAAAGCTCTGATTCTTGCCAGTTTAAAATACTTTATCATTAACTGTTCTCCCTTTGGGAGGCAGTGGCATGTAAGTTATGTTTTCATATCTCCTGAAGAACCACCAAATTAGACATATGGATCAGATAAGCTATAGAGATGTGAAGATTAGAACATCGACTCTTTATCTTAATATCACAACTACCATTATTTGTCAATGTTCTTTAGTTTCATTTACATAACTGGACTTCTTAAGTTTAGTTTCATGATTAGCTAAATGGGATTCTGGTTATGGTCATGGATTCGGTTCTAGCAGATCAAAATGTACTACAAAATATATGGGGAGAGGCGCAACCGGAATTTCAACGCCTGTTGACATAGCGAATGGACTAATAAGGGTGGTTCCAACAGTTGTCGGTAGAGCATGTGGACCATTAGTGGGGCAGCCTGTTGGTGAAATAGCCGGAAGCATGTGCGTTATTGAAGTATTTGAAAGATTGGAAGGGATGTCGTACCAGCAAGCATAAAAGCGGGGGGCTTCTGAGTAGAGATTTGTAGTGTCAGAGTGACCCCCTAAAGGAGCAATTGCCCAGCGTGACAGTAGCGCTTTATAAACATGGCCAATATTTAATAGAGAATGAGCTGGCCAAGCAGCGCTTATATCTTGGCTGCCATCCTCGCTGCCTGATAGGTTGCGGCAGCGGCGTCACTGGGTGCCACGCAGTCGCCAATGGTGTAGGTCTCAGGGATAATGCCTTCCAGCTCCTGAGCCAGCCTGTTATCAGACTGTGTACCCACTGCCAGGATAACCGTATCCGCCGGCAGGGAAAAGACTTCCTCTCCCCAACCGATAACCACGCTACTCGGGGTAATCTCCAACGCCGCGGTATGTATATATAGCGGGACCCGTAGCTCGATGAGCCGCCTCGCCAGGGCGCGGTAGGTCATCCGCTCGAGCTTGCTCCCGTTCTCTCCCAGCCCTCGTAGGGTTACTATGCTCACCTCTTTTTCCTGCTCCGCCAGAGATATGGCCACTTCCATGCCGATGAAGCGTCCACCGATCACTACCACACTGCCTTTTATCTTCGCCTTACCCAATATCACGTCATTCGCCTGGAATACGTGATTGCTAGTGACCCCTGGTATATTCAAGCTCAGTGGCACAGCGCCGGTAGCAATCACTACCGCATCGGGCTTCAGCTGCTGCACCTGCTCTTTGCTAATCTGGGTACCCAGAGTTACCCTGACCCCACACTTATTCAGGGAACGATTGAGGTATCGGGTAAAAGCGGCGTAGTCTTCTTTCCCCGGCTGGGCTGCAGCGATATTCCACTGCCCGCCAAGCTCTGTGCTCTTCTCATAGAGGGTCACCTGGTGTCCCCGCTGCGCCATAAGCACGGCTGCCTGCATGCCGGCAATACCGCCGCCAACAACCATTACCCTTTTCGGCGACTCCGCTGGAGGAAGGGGATACTTACCTTCCCGGTATAGGGAAGGGTTTACCGAGCAGGGGCCCTGACCAGGCTCGGTTCTGATACAGTTATTACAATAGACGCACCAGCGGATGTCTTCCCGGCGCCCCTCCCGCAGCTTGTTGGGTAGCTCGGGGTCGGCAAGGAGGGGGCGGGCCATGCCGATGAAATCCGCCTTGCCACCTGCGATTATCCGCTCTGCTAAATCCGGGCTTATCTTACCTGCGGTAATCACAGGCACTCCGGCTGACTGCTTCACCCTTTCCGCCAGATGCAACATCGGAGCTTCGGGGTATGAGTAGCATGGTATGCTAAGTGAGGTCCAATACTCGAGTCCAGATGAGATGCTGATAGCATCAGCACCTGCTTCCTCCAGGATAGCTACCTGGCGCACCACTTCATCGAGGGTCACTCCGCCTTCAACATCGTCGCTGCCATTTAGTTTTACCACGAGCGGAAATCCTGTACCAGTCTTCTGCTTAATACGCTCCACAATCATTCGGGCAAAAAGGGTTCTGTTATCCATGGTGCCACCGTACTTATCTGTGCGGCGATTGGTGACCGGGGATAGGAAGGTGCTCACCAGGCAACCATGGCAGGCATGAAGCTCCACAGCATCGGCTCCACTCTCTTGAGCGCGCCGCGCAGCCTCGGAAAAGTCCTCCACATACCGCTCAATATCCGTGTCCGCGAGCTCCTCGTAAGGCTTATTACCTGCAAGCCATGAAGTTATTGAGGGAACCTTTATGGACATACCTTCAGGAATGAAGCCGCCGAACAAGAGGAGCAAGCCATAATGCATCAACTGAACCGAAACCTTAGCCCCCTGCTCATGGATGATCTCGACAAGCCTGCACAGACCTGGAATATACTTATCGTCATGCATCGTCCAAGTAAAAGGGGGTGTGGCGTCAGCGCTAACCGAGGCGCATTGTGTGGTAATCAGACTCACACCACCCTGTGCTCTCGCCCGATAGTAGTCAAGCATCCTCTCAGTGACATTCCCCTCACCGTCAACAAGGACAGTGCCCATGGCGTTCATGATAAGCCTGTTCTTTAGCTGCAGTTTGCCTATATTGCCCGGCTGAAATAGTGCTGAGAATCCTTGCATTTAAACCTCCTTGTATTAATTTTATAGTGAGCGATTGGGATAGTCTACGAAATCCACTTTAAGAAGCAGTATCCTTCTCCGCTCTACAATTTCTACTAGGGATCTGGTCAGTAAGTCTAAAGTAAGCGATATGAATTCAGGCGCTCCCCTGGCCTTGTACAAAAGGTCTCCTTGTCTGTTGTCGACAAAGAACTGGTAGTCTGATTGGGTGAACTTGTTAAAAACCTTTAGCTTGTAGTCAGTCGCAATCTTTGCCGTAATTTTAGATGATAGATTGATATATTCCAGCCTGAACACAAATACAAGGAGCGCTGTAAGGATAAACAGGATGCAGTACGATACCAGGACGCTATCAACCGGGATGATTGCTGCTATGTGGTTCAAGACGATAAAGAAGGGGTTGCCGCTCAGTCCGCCATCCATCTCCAGGCTTGCGTCCAGTATAGGATACAGTACAGCGATGTTCATGGTCTCAAGGTAGCCGACAAGCAGACATAGGCCCAGCAGAATAGCCAAACGGCTCTTATAGGGTCTGAGGAAGAACCAGATTATCCTCAGGCCGCTTTGCTTTGCATCGCTCTCAACTCGCTGTCGTATCATCAACCTTGAGACCTATATACTCTCTCAGCGTATAAGACTAGCACTTATGTCTCGTACGGTCAAGCGAAAAGCGGTCTTGCCTGCTGCGCATTTTCACGCTACAATCAAAGCAGCTGAGAAGATTGTCTCAGAGGTTTAATTTATAAAAATTAGCTAGAATACCTGTCAGCCTGCTGGCACGATGAATTGCAGGTTGGGGTGGCAAGCAGCGTATTTAGGCGCTGCATAGCGAATTCTAGCGATAAAGGTGCGAGTATTAGCGACACAGATGCCCCACAGCTTGTTGGGGGTAATTTATTGTTGAATTTTCGCTAGGGATGAACTAGTTATGAAAGTGATATCAATTGTTGGTATGGCAGGTTCAGGTAAATCAGAGGTGGCTAGGATATTTGAGAATAATGGCTTTGTGAAGATAAGGTTTGGGGATATTACAGATAAAGAAGTCAGCAAAAGGGGGCTGGAGCTAAACGAGGAGAACGAGCGGTATATCAGGCAGCAGATGAGAAAAGAGCATGGAATGTCGGCTTATGCCAAGCTAAGCCTGTCCAGGATTGATTACCTGCTGAAATCTGAGGATGTCGTAGTGGACGGTCTCTACTCATGGGAAGAATACACGTTGATGAAGAGCCGCTATGGTGCAGACTTATATGTGGTTGCAGTTTGGTCATCACCTGAGAAAAGATATGAGAGGTTGATGAAAAGGCAGGTCCGACCCTTAACCGTTGAGGAGGCTGTCAGCCGCGATATTGTGGAGATAGAGGATACCAACAAGGGTGGGCCAATCGCCATGGCCGACTTTTTTATCATCAACGGGTCTTCCTTGGAAGACTTGAAAAAGCAAACAGAAAGGGTTATCGGTGCTTTGAAATGAAGATCATATCTAGGCCAGATATCGATGAATATTTTTTAAAAATAGCGTCCGTAGTGGCAGAACGCTCGACGTGTCGCCGGCACCATGTAGGGGCAGTGGCAGTAAGGGACAAACACATATTAGCTACCGGATATAACGGTGCTGCCTCTGGACTTAAGGATTGCCTTGAGCTTGGCTGCCTGAGAGATGGCATGGATGTACCATCTGGAACGAGGCATGAGCTATGCCGGGGCATCCACGCAGAGCAAAATGTAATCATTCAGGCAGCTCTCCATGGAGTAAGCCTGGAAGATGCTACAATTTATGTCACACATACGCCATGTATACTATGTGCCAAGATGCTAGTAAATGCCAAGATAAAGCGGTTTATGACCTTTGGCATGTATGCTGATAACTCTTTCAGAGACCTATTTGTGGAAGCCAATATAGAGTTTGAATTGCATAAGAAACCGTCTTCCAGTATAACCTATCTGGCTTAGGGGATTACCTGTGAGCTATCATGAGGAAAAAGAGGAGAACAGGGGTAAAAAACATAAAGAGAAAAGATACAACTTTACATAATGGGATAAGGATTATACACCACGACTTATGGGGAGATATAAGGGAGATTCCATTAGGATACTCTCAGGTTTGTAGCTAGCGTCCCTGGCTGGATTCGAACCAGCGACCCACTGCTTAGAAGTTATTGAGGGTAATATTCGTAGCTGAAAGGGCAGAAAACCCCACTTTCAATACACTGACTTGTTGTCTTTCTCGCACCTCAATTTTAACTAGTCAATGAGTCACCACCAAGACCCTCGACCAAGGACATTTTATGATTTACCTGATTTTTCTGCAATATCTGTGATGTCTGTGTAATGCAGAAATTCTTTGAAAATTGTATGACAAACGCGCAAATAGTAGTGTATACTTAATCCCTTGTTCTTCTTTTAAGAAAACATGAATCCCTCAATTCATCCAACTTAGAAGTGCCTATGCAGAACATGCAAATCCTTAGTGTTTTGATCACATCCTGTAATGCCGCTATTACTGCCTCTGCCGAAATATTCGCTGCCCTAAGCATTGGCGCAGCAATACCCGCCATATCTGTGCCTAGAGCGATGGCCTTGGCTACATGTATGCCGTTACGAATGCCACCACTTGCTATAAGTGGCATTTTTGGTGCGCCGTTGCGTGTCATCTTGATCGATTCTGCTAGTGGTATGCCCCACGATTTGAAAACAGAGTAACTATTATTAAGCAAATAGCTGTTCGAGCGATGCCTTTCTACCTCGCTCCACGTCGTGCCACCGGCACCGGCTACGTCAATACCGGCAACCCCAATTGAGGCCAGTTTTCGAGCTACATCTTCGGATATTCCTGTGCCGATTTCCTTTACGACCACTGGTACTGTCAGTTCACGACAAATCCTCTCAATCTTAGTAAGGAGTCCAGCAAAGTTGGTGTCTCCATCGGTCTGAAGAGCCTCTTGCAGCGGATTAAGGTGTAGGATCAACCCATCGGCGCCTATCATCTCTACGGCACGGCGGCACTCAGAGATCCCATAACCGTGGTTAAGCTGAACGGCTCCAAGGTTAGCGAAGAGTAAGATATCAGGAGCTATGTCGCGCACTACATACGTCGATGCCATGTCAGGATTATCAATTGCACACCGCTGCGAGCCTACCCCCATAGCTACTCCCAATGATTGAGCTGCTTTGGCCAAATTGCGATTTATACTTGTGGCTGCTTCTACACCTCCTACGAGTGGTGATATGATGAGGGGAGCGCTGAGCGTCTTGCCGAAGAGGGAAATCGACAAATCTATGTCAGCCAAGTTGACCTCTGGTAAGGCCTGATGGACAAACCAATAATCTTCTAATCCAGTGGCATTCTCATTGATCTCCAAATTTTTATTCAATGCTATTTCCATGTAGTCAATCTTGCGTCGGGTGTTTGATTCGTTCACATTTCCTCCTGTTCTTATTTAGCTAGATAATCTTGTTATAAATTATTGAAATTAGCGTTTAAAAATAAACTACCTTTTACAGGTTAGATTCTGACTGTTCCGTGATATGTTTATGAGCCTTGTGTGATGAGAAATCTTTGACTAGGCAGTGAGTCGCGAGAAAGAAATATTTCGACTCAATTACTTGTTGAAAAAGTAGTGGGGATCCCTTTCAGAACCCCCTCATTTTGTAGCTAGCGTCCCTGGCTGGATTCGAACCAGCGACCCACTGCTTAGAAGGCAGTTGCATGTAGCTAAACTGCTTAACAAAACCAGTGTTTCCGAATTAGCGGAGTTAAGCAATTTAAGCAAACCATATATCAGCCAAGTTAAGCACGGCAAAAGGCCACCTTCACAGAAACTACTGGATGCTCTAGTTGAGCATTCAAAACCTCAAATAGACTACCTCAACCTCTTTATTCTATCACGTAAGGCAATGGGTGTAAGCCCTCGTACTGTTGAATTCTATATAGACAGGCTGTATAAGTATGCTGCTAATGTCGATTACCTTGCAGCGACTCCCCAAAAAATACAACGATACTTAAATTCAATACCCGCAAACAACAATGGATTTGCCACGAGACATGCTTCATTTCGTGCCATTAAGACCTTCCATCGCTGGCTTAAGGCTGAGTATGGTCTGAACAATCCTATGCTCAATATTTTAGCTCCTATACTCGGTAGACCGGTACTTCCAAGCTTAACCGCAGAGCAGGTACTGATTATTGTGGAAAAAGCGCACTGTTCAAGAGACAAAGCCATTCTGTCGCTATTTGCTGAAAGTGGTTTAAGGCTAGCCGAATTAGCGAATATTAAACCACAAGAAATAAGTTGGGATAATAAGAACAGTAGAAGTTTTAGGAAAGGGCAGGAAGGCAGGATTTGCCCCCTTTGGAGAGCTATCTGAAAGATACTTAAAAGAATGGCTCTCTCAGTATCAACCTAATGGCAATATCTGGGATTTGAATAAATGGGGCATAATCTCAATGTTAAAGAGGTTAGAAAAGGAAACAGGCTTGCCCTGTAACCCTTACACATTCCGCCGAACCTTTGCTTGCCTACTGCGTAAGGCAGGGGTTGACACAATGACCATCAAAGACCTGGGCAGATGGGAATCATTAGAGATGGTACAGCGATACACTAGGTCGGTTACATTTGAGGATAGCTTGCGGTTTTATAAACCGCCGTTGGGGTGAAAGGCTGAAATTCGTTGCGGAAGCATTTTTGCTATAATGGCATCAGGAATACCTAGTAAAGCGAATATAGCTTGAATAGCGAGTCAGCTTATAATGCTATTCAACTTAGGAAGTCGACCAATGCTGCTACAATCGGCCAGAAGCACTTGGTTGCCTTCTTATCAAATGCCATTGCCTTTTCATACGCTGCGTCTGCTTCACTAGATAGCTCTTCCTTGCCTCCTTCTTTTGGGTCTTTCTGGCTTCCTTATCAGCAGCCACAGCTTCACCGAACCATGCGTCTGCTTCACTGATAAACGCATTCATATCCATTTCTGCCTCTCTGGTTTGCACTAAGTTATTAAACTTGACAAAACGGACTATTTTCTCATTAGCTATGTATTCTGTGGCTTTAGCGATTGAGCCAGTTGTCTCCATATCCGTCACTAATTCCAAAGCGTAATGAGTATCCATGTTATGCCTCAAGAGTAGATGTTCATACAGGGTTTGTCTATCATTTGAGTTACTTGAGCAATAGGGGCATATCCAGATTGTTTTTTGCCCAGGTGTGGGTTTCATCTTACTTCTCTGCATTTACTAAAATCCTCTCTGTTGAAAAATTGAGTATGTGTTTTGCCCGTATGTGATTGTGGCTACCTGCAGGAAGTGCCTGGCAAAAGGCTCGCATATAGACTAACACAAGATTCGCCATTTGTCTGTCGGGAAAGTATGTATCTTTTGTGGGGAAAGTATGTATTTTTATTTGTGGGGAAAACCCTGACAAAAATGTGGTTTATTGTAGGGAGGCTTTGACACAGGTCAATACCGCAGTGCGGGCTTACGGCAGATGGGAATCATTAGAGATGGTACAAAGATATACCAGATCGGTTACTTTTCAGGATAGCCTGAAGTTTTATAAGGCGCCGTTGGGGTGAAAGTCAGTAGTTAAGATAGGGGGCTGTGTTGAAGGGAGGTTGTCTAGATATCTCAAGAAACTAGGTCACGATTGGGTAGTACTAAGCTTGGACTATAAGAGGAAGAGAAAACCGAAGGTTAAGAAAGGAGAGAGCAATGGCAAAAGTTAAGCAAATTGTTAAGCAAAACGTTAAGCAATCAAAAGCGTCCCTGGTGAGATTCGAACTCACGACCCACTGCTTAGAAGGCAGTTGCTGTATTTAGTGAATCACAGGGACAATTTCGTATCTGTCTCCACCCAAAAACCTGGGTAAAAAATGACGAAGCAGTTGGTCTTTTTTTTCGTCACCTCCTTTCAGATTTCTTGAATTTGTGCGTCGCATGATATTACCCTTGGACTATATTACAACCGTTTATCATATGTCAATACTGAAAGACAGTAATTGCGAATAAATTTATCAGCTTTATAGCTATTCGATGCATCGATATTATTCTAATTAAGAATGAGGGGTGGATTAATGCAAGCATATTGTATGAAGTGCCGAAAAAAGGTGGATATCAAGGACCCGAAGTCAATCACGATGAAGAATGGCCGTCCGGCCACTCAGGGCGTGTGCCCGAAATGCAACACCAAAGCATTTAGAATAGGGAAGAGTTAAAGCTGGTATTTGAGTATCTATAGTATGTAAGAGGCTGGGCTTTCCAGATGATGCCCGGCCTCTTTTGTGCTCATTGCACATAATGGACAATTGTTGTGTCATGTTGCTCAGCGAGCACCTCATTTTGTTGAGATGTGCAAGCTAGCAACCCACAACGGAGTCCCATTTCCTAGCTACAAATATCATGTATAATAGAGTCACTGAGCTGTTAAAGGAAGGTTGGCTGGTAATGGGCGAAGTTGATAAGTCACTACTTGACAAGGCGCTTTCGCATATCGAGCAAGAGATAGGATTCCCGAACATACGCACCTCCATCAAGAGCAATTATGAAATAATCCAAAAGACTCATGATTCTATTCATGAATTCATGTATCTTATGTCTTTCTGCCTACCTAGTGAGACCGGGGTGAACTGGCATTCCAAGTCAGCATTCCTTACTTATCATTGGGAAGCTTTCCATCAGGCACATCGTTCGTTTTTAGAGGCACTCTCAGGCTATTACAGTTCAGCTTACGTTCTCTTGAGAAGTACCCTAGAGTTAATTCTAAGAGGCGCCTTTTGGGAGTGTTTAGCTCACAAAAGCTTTAGAGAGAAGGCTATTGTATTAAGTAAAGGCAAGGAAAAACGCAAATCGGTTAGGGACTGGATAGAAGGTCTAATTGAACGAAAGCCTTCGGTTGAAAAAGATTTGGAAGAAACGTCCGTAGCAATCCTCGACAAAACAGCTATCCTTTTCAGTGACCCAGAATTTCAGAAGCAATTTGTTCAGATACCACCATTTTCAGAAGTCGTCAAACAGCTAATAGACTGGCACGTTGTTGACATTCCCAAGCCGTTCGACACGCTCTACAGCAATCTCTATAGAGATTTGTCAAAAGATGTTCACGCAATTCCGGATGCAACAGATATAGGAAGAAGGCTTCTTTTCGAAAGAGATTTTATGGAGATCAAGGTTATGCGTGATGAATTAATTAAATATATGAAGACCTTACACGAAGTAATGGACATAGGCATAGTTGTCGAGTTAAATATTCTAAGAGATTGGATTGAGTCGGGAGACAAGATTAAACTAAAAGAGAGATTAGCTACGTTAGAAGATTTAGAGTTGAAATACAGTGTCACAAAACTCAAAAGTCTGATAGCGTGAGGAGTAGGGTAGACTGCTAATGCGGCAACCCAAAAGAGGAGTTGTTCGCAGCGGGCCTAGGAGGTTGAAAGGAGGACCGAAGTCAAGGGATGTAAAATAAAGTTATAAAATTATTCAAAATTTTTTAACGCATTAGTTCCTGTTTGCTCCGTTACCCCTATTTTCCTGCTAGCTTCACTTATAGTACCCCCACTATTTTTGCCCATGCACATCTTCAGGGAAATCGAGTATTTCACTGAGTAAGTCGCTCACGTTGTCAACGAGTGTGTCGGCCTCAGTTTTAGGTAAGCTTAAAAACAGGTGGCCGGTGTGGATGATCTTATTTCGCATTTCAGAGAGTTCACTTAGGCCCAAAAGGCGCGGCCGCAGTTTCCTCTTCTCTATGGCCTGAACTGCTTCTTCGAGGGTGGTTCGCAACTCCCCAAAAGAGACATTAGGCTTGATGGATATGCCAAGCTGCTCAAGCTTCATCTTCATAGCCGCTTCGATGAGGGTGAGTGCTACTACACTTCTGACCCACTGTGCATTGATTCCCGTAGTAGCGAAGCGGCATAAGAGGTCATTCAGATCGTGGCTTCCCTCTTGTAGCTTCTCCTGCTCGGAGATTTTACTAAATAGGGTTTCAACCTGAGCATTGAGGGCCGAAATGTTCTCCTTCAGCCGTACGTTATCAACCGAAGCAGCGCGCGTTTCTTCTTGAGACTGTTCCAGTCTATTCCGAAGCGAAGACTGAATCTCGATCCACGCTTTGGTTGGGACCCTATTGAGCCCCTTCTCCGAAGCGGTGTTTTCTGTTTCCAAGACGCCATTTACTACAAGTTCCTTTCGTGCACGACTAAACTCGCTGTAGGATACATGGTATCGGTTTAGTAGTTCTTTTTGGGTCCAATGCCCAACGACGTATAACAGCACAGCTTGTTCGGCTGGCGAAAGGTCTGAAAAGCTGTCGACCAAACTCAACTTAGCCCCCAATCTAAGTCATCTGATTACAAGCCGGAACTTGCACTTTGACGTTATTATAGCTTATTAGCACTTTCCAAGTATAGAAGCTAGGCCAGCCTGGCTCCTAGTACGCCACCTCGGTGCTCTAAAGGTAGATTATCTCACCCTCACATCCTAGAGAACCTTTCTGATAGTACTACGCTTATTATGGTAGCAAATTCTAAGGTAACCCAACGAGTGCTCTGCTACACGCAATGGCTTTTTGTTTAGTATAGCAGGGGAGTACCATAAAAAACTTTAGCGCTTCATCGGTGCTCAGGACATTAGTGGTTCGAAACTTACTTATCACTATTGTTGTATAATTCTCCCATCGGTATTTAACTGACTAGCGTTACCACTTACCTTGACTGTGTAAGGAGGGATAATGGAGCCTTCATGTGGCGACCCTAAATTTCCCATTTGGCTTGTTGCCGATTCGCCACCAAAGAAGTGGCATGAACAGCTTCTTGCACCCTTGGATCCAAGGCATCCCGCCCGTCATAATATCTGGACACCTATACTTGAATATACGCAGGAATCTTTGTACAGGAAAAAGAAGCGCAGGTTTGACACGGCGAGGTTGTATATCAGAAACGCAGTCACAAACCCTGATAATAAACCAGATGATAGGAGCTGTGATTGGACAGAGGTGCCACAAGTGAAAGCGGAAATGGATAAACTTCAGACCAAGATTGAGCATTTCAAACCTAAGATCGTTTTAACGTTTGGAGCATTTGCTTTTGAATTCCTCTAGAGAACTGAGGGTAAGGAGCCTTTACGCCGTTTCTCATACTGGGGAGCGAAATTACTGGGGGATGAGTTCAGAAAAAGTACAAAGTCCTACGATCCGTCGGCAGTAAATATCATTCCGCTACTCCATGTGAGTATATCTAGAGGAAAGTTTCTGGAGAGCCACAGATACTTTGTCAGTGAGGAGGGGGAAGAACCAGTCAACTACTTCGAGTATGTCGGCAAAATATTAGCGGATCTATTCCTATGCGAACTTGACCAAGCTCCTATCTGGGTAAAATAGCGTTACAGTGTGGCAATTTGCCTAGGAGCGCTTTAAAACTTCACCCATAGCAGATTAAAATTTGAATAAAAATTGAGATATTTTAGGCCCTATGGCCGTATTGGCGCTCATATGTAATTGTTTTTTAATTTTACAACTTGTTTTCCCTAGCATTTGGTGTAAAATGTAGCCACTAACTCCCAAGGATCTAGAAAATGGAACCGCAACTGAACCTTGAAGACGAGTTCTACTTCCAGTGGCATATCACGGAGCGGTGCAACAAACACTGTCGCCATTGCTATCAGAACAGTCATCCGACACAGGAATTACCCCTTGCCGATCTCGAATTGGTCCTTCGTCGGATGGATGAAGCACTTCTGAAATGGGAGAAGCAAGGGTCTCTCTCGCTTACAGGGGGGGAGCCGTTCGTTCGTCATGATGAGCTCTTCGCTCTGATGGATCGAGTTGACTACCTAGACAGTTTTGCCTACTATGATGTCCTTACTAATGGCTCCCTAATCTCAGATGACTTTGCGCATGCACTGAAGAACCAGAAAAAGCTGCGGCGGGTACAGGTTTCTTTAGAAGGGTCAAAACCTGCAATTAATGATGCCATCAGAGGCAAAGGAAGTTACGAGGAAACCTTGCAGTCCATTCGCCGTTTAAAGGATTGCGGTCTCGCAGTCAGCGTCATGACCACTATTAGCCACCTCAACTACAAAGACATACCCGCTCTTATCGCGTTGTTGGATGACGAGGGTGTAGACACTTTTTCCTTGGAGCGACTGATACCTGAAGGTAGAGGTGAAGGGCTTCGGGATCAGCTTCTCTCCACCCAAGAACTCAAGTCGCTTTATGAGAGGGTTCATGAAATGGCAGTGAACGGGACTAAGGTCCGAGTGCTTATGTACAGGCCGCTGTTTACTCTTGTAGCTCCCGATGACCCCACTGTAGGTGCCCTATGCTCAGCCGGTAATAATGCTTTGACTATTATGCCAGATGGGACCGTCTACCCTTGTCGCCGCCTACCCATTCCTATCGGCAATGTTTTAAAAGACGGCCTCTTCGCCATCTGGTATGATTCAGACGTTCTCTGGAAAATCCGCAACCCGCAAGACTTGGGGGGCAAGTGTCGAGATTGTAACCTCCTAACAACTTGCAGAGGTTGCCGAGCTATGGCCTTTTCTACTACCGGTAACTATATGGCGGAGGATCCTCAATGCTGGCGTTAAAACCTGGAGTTGTATTAGTCTTGGAGCCCAATATAGTGCTGCGTTCAATACCAGATCAGGACTGGTTCTTTGCTTTCAACGTAGTTACAGGCGATGAGTTCCGCCTTAATAGTACATCCTTTTGGATCCTAGAAGCTTTAGGGAATGGTGCTGAGTGGATTGAGTTGAAAGGAAGTTTTTTAGAGGCCTTTGAAGTAGTTCCAGAGCAAGGAGAGAGGGATCTTCGAGAACTTGTTAATGACTTATTTGAAGAAAAACTTATCGGGAGGCGAAGCAATGGAGAAGAAAAAAATGAAATATGAGCGCCCTGTGCTGAGCAAAGAGAAGAAGATGAATTTCCCTATTCGCATTATTGAGGCTTCTGGTAAGAGCGTAATTTGTAAGCAATGCTCTTCGTGCCACGCTTGCCGTTAGACTTATTAAACAGTGCATTTCGTCTTTAAATGCTTCTGATGTTCGCCTAAGTAGCCTTGATTGGTCTTGTCAGTCACCATATGTTAGGGAGATGTCATGAATCAAGCCGATTTCGAGAAGCTAGAAACACTCAACGCGCAGATCGACGTATGGATCGACGAAGAAGAGTATAGAGTGATCCAAGACTGTCTGCCTCTCTCAAAAAAAGCGGAACAGCAGATTGAATCATGCTTTGGGCCTACTCGCTGTACTAAGTGGAAAGAACGACGTTGGTCAGATGCTCTTAATTGGGAGGAATATGCCTTTCCTATCGAAACAGTCATATGGCCAGAGAAATCGCAAAAGAATCTCAACTTGAAACCTATTGAGAGTTACTGGTCTCACTTATTCTATGCCAAGCGAATTCGCGCTATGATCCAAGAGAGAGGTACTGATTGCTACTTTCGCCGTCTGGATGATGTAGTGGCATATCTTGAGAAACACCTTCCGCCTCCACCCCTGGCTAATGCAAAGAAGGCGCAAAGAATCCAAACAAACAAGTTAGCAGTAATCTATCTCCTTGAGCTTTCCGCTGCAGCAGAAGAACTAGAACAACTAGGTTTTGCCCAACGCGCACACCGATTAATTAAAAACAAACGCATTGAGTTTGGACGCGAATTCAGTCATTTCTACGATCTATTAGCAAGGTACAATATTGGGATTTCCTATTTTCACAACTCTCGTTATCGCAATGCTGTTCTGGAGTTTAATAAAATCATCTATGATTTGGATATGCTCCATAGTCTCTATAAAAACGAAATCGAGTTCTTTAGTAATCGTTGCTATACTAAACTATTATATTTACCTGCTGTCCTCTATCGGGCTGATATTCAGCTGAAAATACAGCTAGCATATCATTCGCTTGATACCTTGCATATCTACCGTAAAAAGTTTGACGATGCCGATAAAGAATATAAGAAGATGAAGCGTGATCTTATTAAAGCTGAGGCCTATCAGCAGATGGCACGGTTAGATAAGAGTTCGCAATGCCTTAGTGAGACGTGTAAAAAGCTTTTCTCCATAAGATTTTGCCGTGACAATTGTTTCCCCTATGAGCTTGAGGCAAGGAAAACAGACGTCTGTGTACCCAAAGTTGAAAATGGTGAATATCGTCAGAATATTAAAGGGCGCTTTTTGAGTATACTCATGCAACATCATCTTGTCTACTTAAGTGAGATCATCGGTCCTCTGGTTGAGCAGACCGAAAAGGCCCCAGATTGGATTAGCAGAAATTTGCCTTATTTAAGGAGGTTAGGTACAGCCTTTAGACGACAATATTTCAGGTCTGTTGAATACCAAAGTCCTAATCGTATAGGCTATTACGAACAGTTAGCTGAGTACCTAGCGTGGATAACCAAGATAAGTGAGACCAAGTCTGTTAAGGGAGATAGTCACACGACACATGAACTGCAGAAAATAAACTCGAAGTTATACCAACAGAGGAAGTTAGGCATATTAGAGAACGAAGAAAAACGTAATGAAGTGATTGAAGCGGGTAGCTGTCCTCAATGCAAACTCAAAGGAATTGACCTCATGCGGATAAATCCTGATCACTTTAATCAGTTCAGCGATCGAATGCTAGTTTTTTACGAAAAACAGTTTAAAGGTGATAGAGATATATTTACTAAGCGTTTAATCAAGTTGGAGAATAACCGCGATAATCTGAGAATAAATGACCTTGAGCTACGCTATCAAACCGAGCAGGTAGTCAATTCACTAAATTCAAATTATTCAAACCAATATATATGTTGGGATGGAATATTAGATAGAAGTGCTTTCATTGGACTCCTGAAATGCGCAAGGGTGAATAGTGATGGTGACAAACATGTTTATCTCTTAGAGGATCATTACGAGAAAGTTATTAAACAATGGAATAGGTTATTCCTCCGCCACCTCGATAGACGAAGTATCCACCAAGCTGGTGGCAATGGGCTTTATTTCGCTGGCCTTCGTAGATGGAACTCTTCATCGCCAGCCAAAGGACGTTCCGTAGGAGGAGGCTATCTGATATATCATGCTAATAAAACTGGTCAAGTGGACCTTGGAATAGCAATTGATCCTGGCTTCGACTTCGTGAGAAATTTATTCCATATGGGCTTTAGCTTAAGAGATATTGACATAGTCCTTATAAGCCATGCCGATCTTGATCATATTCGGGATTTTGAGTCTATAATCAATCTCCTCTTCGAACTCTCAAAGCGGGGTAAATATACAAGGCGCATTCATGTTATCCTCACACTAGGAGTATATAAGAGACTAGAACATATAATAGAGAACCCGACCTACCGTCACTTTCTTGAGCCTTACATCATTGATATTAATAAAGAGATCTCCCCTGATTATTTTGAAAATCTTCATAAAGGACCAAAATTTTGTTTTGAGCATGTCCCTCCTGAAAAAAAAGAAGGCAAGGATAAGAAGACTTCTACAGAGGTGTTGGATGCTGATCCTCAGCTTATGGATTATCGAGCTATATTGCCGTCAGAACCGGGGAAGAGGCCAAATAAAGATGAATATCCCAGAGTCGAGATAATACCTACAAGGGCCTATCACAATGATCACAGTGGTTATTCCGATAGCTTTGGGTTTTTAGTTAAAATAAAGCTTCCTACAGAAGATGAAACGATAGTTACATTTGGTTATACAGGGGATACTAAATGGATTTATGGCGAAATTGATGATCCTATCTCAGAAGAACGTATAAAGCAGGGCGATCAAGAGCGAGTGATCAGCGATATCGCTACTCAATATGTCTCAGTCGATAACGCGAATTCTAGGTGCAATGTCATTTTGATGCACCTCGGTTCGCTTATTGATGAAGGAATGTCTTTCGCTAAGTATGATCAATGTGATGAAGATCCTGAGAAGGAAGAAGCATGTGAAAATCTAGTTCGTAAAAACCGGCATCCTTATTTAATTGGCGTATTAAGGCTTCTGTCCACGCTTCTTCGATTATATGACAAGGCTCCCCAGCCGAAAGTTGATGAGCCTCTGATACTTATCGGCGAGTTTGGGGAAGAGCTACGGGGAGGTCTTCGGAGGGACCTTATCAAACGGCTAAGAGAATTGTACGAGGGTAAGTTTTCACTCTTACCTATAGATGTCGGAATAACTATCCGTCTCTGGAGTCCGTCAAAGGAAAAAGGTGAAGTTGAAGAAGCTGAGAGTGAAAGTCATTCTTATAGGGTATGGTGTGTTCAGTGCGATGAATTTGTACCTATAAATGAATCTGAATTCGATCGTTATGGAGAAGATGAAGCCCTTTTCTGTATATGTAAAACGTGCAAAGAAGCTACATCACACGATGTCATTCAAGAGCGACTTCGCCATCTCTATGAGGTTGGCTGTGAACTAAAGACTGCTTAGGAGTTATCAACAAGTGAATCAAGCAGTATCTATACATGAGATGACTAACCTTACGATTATTAGATTGGCTTGTTTTATACATGAAGCACTAGATAGCCGGTTGGAGGCCATCCGCCTGGCGCGGGCTGGCTGGGCATTGTTGGCCAGCGGCTGCTCTGCCAGTTCTACTTTCCCTGGCCACACCCTGGCCTCATACTTGATAGATGCCCAGCGTGAAGATGGAGGATGGGCCGATGTTGAGGAAACATTGTGGTGCTTAGGATTTGTGTCTTTCTATGGTGGGGATTACTCTACACAACTAGAGCGTGGAAAGCAGTGGCTTGATTCTGTGCAGAAGCCCTGTGGGGCATGGGGAAAGACGGAGCGCGATCAGCCGCGAATCCCGGTCACCGGGTTGGTTATTGCTGTTTTGCCAGAGGTAGTAGAACTAGAGGCACTGGATTGGTTGGCTGACGAGTGGAAACACGACCTTGACTCTAGTGTGCAGCTCACGTACAAGGGAGCCTTCTTTTTGCTCGCCCAGATGCATCCCCAGGCCCCCACTAAGAATGACTTGGTGGAGCGCACCATCGCTTTACTGTGCAGTGAGCAAGGGGACGACGGTGGCTTTGGCCCCTGGAAGGGGCATCCGGTGGGGAGCGATCCCTGGAGTACGGGTGTGGCCCTCTGGGGGTTATCAGGATTCGCATCACGGGTTCCAGCTCAGACATTCGAACGAGGGATGTCTTGGCTTCAGTCACGACAACTCGACAATGGGATGTGGCCCTATCACTACCTGGACGAAGGTACGGCGATGGCCCTAATTGGGGCAGCTAGTGCCCTTCGCTCTATGAAGGAATAGTAATCTATGTGTGGAATCGTGGGCATATGGGATCAGCCAGATGAGGCAACAGTGGTCAAAATGGCCCAAGCTGTGGCTCACCGCGGACCAGACGGTCTGGACTGCATGACAAATGATAATAGCAGTCTGGGGGCATCCCGTCTGGCCATTGTTGGCGATCCAGTTGCCCCGGCTGTGTTTTACGACATAGAAACAAACGTCGCTGTTCTCCTTAATGGCGAGATCTATAACGTCGACGCCCTGCGAACGCAATTGGCAGTGAATGGCACTATTTTCCATACGAACTTGGAATCTGAGGTTGTAGCCAAGCTATATGTCCACCATGGACTCGGCTTCGCGGAGCGTCTTAAGGGAATGTTCGCGGTGGTCATCTTGGATGGCGATCGGTTGCTCTTGACCCGCGACAGATTTGGCATTAAGCCCCTGTATTACGCAGACTTAGGGGAAAAGATAGTCTTTGGGTCTGAAATCAAAGCTCTTTTGGCACACCCAAGCATTTCTCCTCAGTTAAACATCGCAGCCCTCCAGGAGTCCATGGTCTTTGGATACGTATACTCTGCTGACAAGACTTTGTTTGAAGGGATTCAGCAGGTCGAACCAGGCACCGTCGTTAATTTTGGTGAAGGCAAACGATCAGTTCAGAAATTCGGGGAATTGCCCCAGGCGCGGTACCAGGATGAGGGAGAACACCCCGAGTACCAGACTGCGATTGCCCAGTTGAGAGAGCATCTTATTGAAACAATGGACTTGCTCCTGCGTCATGGTGACCACCCCATGGGTATCTATCTTTCAGGAGGGTTGGATTCAACAATCTTGACCCTGGTTGCGCGGGCCATACTTGATCGTCCCGTCACGACCTTTACCTTAGCTGACAATAATACTAATCCAGACTTTTTAGCAGCTAGAGAGGTAGCCCAGAGACTTGGCACCCAGCATGTCGAACGGGTAGTAGGTCTTCATGACTATTTCTCAAGACTTGAACACTTTACGACTCACTACGAGGGCCTATTAGCGGGAGGAGTGTTCGACTTGCAGGGGGCGCCTGCCTTCCACCTCATATCTGAAACTGTATCTCAACACGTTCGAGTTGCTTTCTCAGGAGAGGGTGCCGACGAGCTATTTGGCGGTTACTACTGGATCTATACTCATCCCTTGGGGTTCTCAGACCGCATTAGAAATCGCATGAATTCAATGCCGGTTGGCGATGGAGTGCGTCAAATGGTAGAGGAGCTTTTCTCCTCGCCCGAGGACGAGAGAATATACCGTCGCAATCTCTTTGACGCCTTGATGAGAAGTGGCTTGTCGAACTGCCATTTGCAAAGCGTAGACAGATCATCTGGGGCTTTTGGCTTCGAGATTCGTCCTGCATACCTATTCGACGACTTGGCAGATTTTGCTTTGCGACTGCCTATTGAGTACAAGGTGCCTGACAAACGGATAACCAAACGAATTCTGAGGGATGCCTTCCGTCCCGAGTTGGAGCAACTAGGTTTGGAGTGGGTTCTGGTGCGCCGGAAGATGGGCATGCCCACAGCACTGAGCAATATTGCAAAGCCAATTCAAGAAAGAATGGAGAACGCAGTTAGTGATGTAGCTTTTTCCGATCGTCCTCTTAAGGATTATCTGCATACTAAGACCGACGTGTATCTGTTTGACCTCTTTAATAAGGCTTTCTTATCAGAGCCAGTAAATGTCTAGAACAATTGCTATTCTCAGCAAGTACCCCCCCTTGGAAGGAGGCATTGCTGCTAAAACCTACTGGATAGCCCGCGGATTAGCAGCTAGAGGTCACGAGGTTCACATTATCACTGATGGGCTCGATGCTGGACGAGAATACCGCATTCAAGGCAACGATGAACCTCCCGAAGTGTTGCCTAACCTGTGGATACACCGACCCAAAGAGGAGATTCCTTGGCATATACCAGAAGGCGATGAGAACTTCCTGACCTTGCTGGATCTTACAATAAGAATGATTCAAGAGCACAAAGTGCGAGTTCTGGACACGGGCTACCTCGTGCCCTACGGCATCATAGGTCATATAGCTAAGCGTATCACCGGCATCGTACATGTGCTCCGGCATGGTGGCTCGGACATAGAGAAGTTCCTCAAAGGGAAGGTTTTAGGGGCAGTGCTCTACGAGACAATAAACTGTGCTGACGTGGTGGTTACTGATGAACGACACAAAGATTTGCTGAAGCCAATGAATAAGAATTTGGTTTTGCAACCGCCTTACGTTGTTGATGCTGAAGCGTTTGTTCCAAGAGAGGGTCCGGAGCTCAAACAGCGGCTAGCTGTCATAGGCAAGGTCAATTATCATTGGCAGTCTAAGGGTTTGCACCATATTGCTGAGATTATGCATCGACTCACAGGTCAATTCGAGTGTGTGTTCGTTGGTCAGGGAAAAGGCATGTCTGACCTCCAGAGCACTCTGGGCCAAGAAGTAGTTTCCAATATTATTTGGAAACCGTTTGTACCCCCTTGGAAAATGCCGCATCTGCTGGATCAGTTAGACGCTCTCTTTTTATTTGAATCAGGTTTGCCACATCCCGTCGTGTCTAATTTAGCAATGGAGGCTATGTGTTCGGGTGTCGGAATTATAACGGATCGAACAGATTTCGCCGAGACATATGAAGGGCTTGTGGCTATTGGTGATGAACAAGTCCTTGTGGTCCAGCCTGTAAATCCATCTTTAGCCGCAGAGGAGATTGTGCGCTGGTTGGATAAGCGAGCCAAGCCAAGACAGTCTGAAGGTCAGCTCGCTACGTACCGCGATTACCTTGCTGCCACCGAAGCCCTTTATAGCAATATCCTGAGCTGTTATTGAACAAAGAAACGATTTCGATCCTCTTGTGCACAGGATACCGAGTTTTGATTTACAACAATATACACTTCCCAGGAGTAGCAGATTATCGGCAGCCTACCCATGTGCCGATGGAATAATACCAAAGTTTATAACATCTGACCTTTGGGAGGTAAGTATGCCGCAAGACAGAATATCAGGAAGAGCAGCTAATCAGTGGGGACATGAAATGGCAAAGTGGGTGGCACAATATCTGGGAACTGCATTGCTGTCTGACTTTAGTAACGAGGCGTTTCTCGGCGACGAGCGCATAGTTATTAAGAGTGCACACCAGAGGACACCTCAAATCGGTTTATCTCAAGCCACACTAGCGCGAGTGCAAAAGATAATCGCAGTACTAGAGAATCCAGATAACAGCTATACGATCTACAAATTGAATCCCACATGGTATCGGAGTCACATGGCTCCTTCACGGAGTGAGAGACCTTCCACCGAGAAGGTAATGATGGTTCAGTGTAAATTAGTTCGTGAAGAGGGTCATGTTATGAGAATAATACCTCAAGATTCAGTAGGCGGTGGTATTTAAATGATACCCCGGTCTTTTCAGACAATCGCTAGTAAATGCTATTGCCCCGATTAGGTGTGATCACGATTTTTCCAGCAAAAAACTGTTCGCCTGTGTTATCCTCGTTCTGTTAACGGTTCAATCCACCTCAGCTTATTATAACAGCTGCACGTATAGCAAGTTCACATCAGCATTTCCTAGCCATTGCACAAACTGACGTTTTGTTGCTGCTGCCATTTTGCTCGGTTCTGCTCGAAAACATGGCTTGTTCTGTGTAGTTCTCTGAATTCTCCCCGGATTAGGGTGTCAAAATCACCTTTTTTAATTCACTGTAGATATAAAATACCGACACCCGGACTTCTGATCATGGTGTCATGGTTGGATCGATATTGAATTGGCTAGCAGCGCTCGAATTAGTCTCCATAGTAACCGCACGCACACCTGTGCAGCTACTACAGACGTAGATGTTTCCTGCTTCCAGCTAATCCACCTTTGTTGAAAATCGTGGTTTTCTTGCTATAAAAATGGTATCAGCTTCTGGTTTATCTGTTACCCATTCATCAAATGATTTATAGTCAGGAGGCTTTATAATGATTGATTACAGGTCTTTGACAATCGGATATCTTCCCAGATTATGTACTGCGTAGAGTGCAGTATAAATAGAGCCTTAAAGCCCGACAATGCAGACGCTTACTACTGATGCGTAGGGCTCATAGCCCATGTTATGTGCCAGGCCCAACTTGGGGTCTTTTAGCTGACGTTTATCAGCCCTGCCCTGAAGCTGGAGATAAAGCTCGTAAATCATCCTTATACCGGAAGCACCTATGGGGTGTCCGAAGCACTTCAGCCCTCCATCGGGTTGCACCGGTAGAGCGCCGTCAAGGTGAAAAGTGCCCGCCTCGATGTCCTGCTTCACCTTGCCACGAGGGCTGAACTGGAGATCCTCCATGGCAACAGCCTCGCTTATGGAGAAGCAGTCGTGGACCTCGGCCATGCTAATTTCCTTTCGGGGATCCTTAATCCCAGCCTCCGCGTAGGCAGCTACGCCGGCACGATAGGTCTCCTCAACATGGGTGTAGTCGTACTCTGATGTCATTCGTCCCGATGTGGGGCCGGCGCATATCTGAAGTGCCTTTATATATACCGGATCGGGTCGGAACTTCTTTGCTATATCGGCGCGGGCGATGATAGCTGCTGAAGCGCCATCGGAGACGCCACAGCAGTCAAAGAGCCCCAGCGGCCAGGCGATAATAGGAGCGTTTAACACCTGCTCCAGGGTTAACTCCCTCCTCAAATGGGCCTTGGGATTGAGTGTGCCGTTGTGGTGGCTCTTGATCGAGATCTTGGCCAGCATGGTCTTACCCTCTTCGGGGCTCAATCCGTAGCGATTGAAGTACCTGGTGGCCACAATGGCGAAGACGCCGGGCATGCTTGACTGATAGTGGGTGTTGGTATGATTCTCCATGCCCGGCAGGCCGCTCATGCCCTCATCTTTCAGCTTCTCGAAACCCACAGCCATACAAATATCGTGAATACCGGCGGCTACAGCATAGGAGGCACCCCTCACCGCCTCATGGCCGGAGCCACAGGCGTTCTCTACCCTGGTAACCGGAAGGTACTGCAGCTTCAAGGGCTCGCTGACGGAGCGGCCGCCCATTCCACTGAAAAGGGTGCCTACCCACACGGCCTCGATATCCTTTGCCTCGACACCGGCATCGGCGTAGGCTTCGCTGACCGCATCCACGATGAGGTCGCTGGGGCCCTTGTCCCACAGCTCGCCAAACTTGGTGCAGCCCATACCTACAATGGCGACTCTATCCTTAATGCTACCTGACATCTCTTGCCTCCTTTAACACCTTATAGGCCTGGCCTTCCAGAAATAGTTGGTGATGCCCCGATCGAATTGCATCTTCCTGAAGGTCATCTCCACCTCAGTACCCACCTCGATCTTTTCCGGGTCGCGATCGGTGAGGTCGAAGAACGCCCTTCCCCCTCCCTCGAAGTCGATCAGCACTACCGAGGCGGGTGGATCAGCGACCTGGGCCAGTTGATCATGGGTGAAGCTGAAGATTTTAGCCTTCCTTCCGGCGAAGTTATAGTCCCTAAAATCGTCCTGCGCCTGACACTTGGCACACACGCGGATGGGTGACGTGCTCATAGCGCCGTTGTCATACTGCGGGGTGCCGCAGCGCCTGCACTTGACGCCCCAGAGTCCCAGCAGGACCCTCCTCTCCCGCCAGATAGCGGATAGGCGGATGTGCTGCTTTTCGGGCCTCCTCGCCATCTCCAGAGGAACCAGCTCACGCCAGCGCAGATAGTCATTATAGTTTTCCAGCATCCGCTTGGACTCTAGATGCTTTCTCATCCCGCGGCGCTCTCCCAGCTTCTCTATGACATCGGTTACCTCCATGAGAAATGCGTCGGCGCCATTTCCAAAACCGGCAAAGAGTATCTTATCTCCTGGCTTGGCCTCCTCCAGGGCGCTTACCAGCATCATCGGAGCCATAGCACAGCCGGTTATACCCACACTCATAAAGAGGCTAAACGGGTCCTGGAGTTGAGAGGGGTCAAAACCCAGGGCTGCTGCCGCACGGCCGTGCCTCCTAACATCGCCAGAGGGGTCGAAAACGACCTTGGTGAGGTCTTTGGGCGAGAGGCCACACTTACCCATCAAGCCAGATATGGCCTCGGGTAAAACCTTGGAGTAGCCCTCGTCCAGTACCATGCGGTCTTCCCAGGCGCGCACAAAGGTGTCGCTCTCAGAACGCCAGGTCCCCGCCAGCTCATCCGATATGGAATAGCTCTCCTTAATCTCGGCAATGACATTATCCCTGCCCAGAAGAAGGGCAGCGGCGCCATCGCCCAGGCCCTGCTCCAGCATGCCGCCCGGGGCTGCCATGCGGCTATCAGCCGCGGTTACCAGGATGCTATTTGCCGTACCGGCTTTAATGGTATCCAGGGCCAGGGACATAGCGGTTGTCCCCGAGCGTAGCGAGGTGGTTATATCAGCAGTGCGTATATCCCGACGCAGATCGAGGGGCAAGGCCATTAAGGCCGAGCATTGCTTCTCCTTATAGGGAGAGGTGGTAGTGGCAAAGTAGAGGCCATCTACGTTATGTGGGTCTATATCTTTCAGGCAGTCTATGGCTGCCTCTACCGACATGGTCAGGCTATCCTCATCATAGCAAGCGACCGCCTTCTCTCCGGGCATGGCAAAGCCCCCCCAGGCTTTAAGGAAATTCTGCCGGTCTATCCGGTGCCAGGGTATGTAGGCACCATATGATGTTATCCCTATCATTGTCACCTCCTATTTGAATTTAGGGCTTAGCCCACCAAGTCATTTTATATCAAGCGTTCAGCCTCGTGTTCAGACGGAATGTCAAATCCGATTCCTGGGTGAACCGTTTTAATGACGCAGTGGGAATATACCATGCTCCCGAGGTGGCGTCAAGGCGAAAATAAATAAGAAAAAGCCCTAATTTTCGCTCGAGGGGCTTGAGCTTCGCTGACTTTAGCGGGTATATTGAAAACGGATTGCTGAGTGGAAAAGGAGGAAGCAACAGCAAACATGGCATACCGAGTAGGCGTTTCCAAGGCTATCGAGTTTTGCTGCACCGGGCATGTCATCGATGGCAAGGAAGCCTATCGCATCGGCTTCGCCAATAAAGTCTTCTGCTGGATCAGTACCTTAATAAGGCCAAGGAGGTGGTGAGGAGAATTGGCGGCATGCGCCTGGCGGCGCTCATCATGACCAAGGCAACCACCCGGGCGGTGCAGGATATAGACCGCAAATCAACCCTGCGCTATTGCGATGACGGTTTATGGAGTCTATTAAGTGAGCAGGACACCGCCGATTTTGGCCTCGAACGCTGGGTGAAAGATAGGTAAGGAGGATTACATGGCTGAAAGAGTAGGAATCGTATCTGTGGCTCAGACCATCTCTGGAGGATACTATCCATCACTCAAGGTATTATTCTTCCTTCAACTTTATGGTATTATTCTAGCTTCAAGCCAACAGTGTGTTTGACACAGTGGTGTGGATGTGATACATTACGAGCCCCAATCTCTGTAGAACTTGCAAGGAGGCGACATGGAACACCAGGTACAGATAATTGCCAGTGATGCCGGCGGCACCATGACTGACATGATGGTGGTAGACAGCGAGGGTAACTTCACAATCGGCAAGGCGGCAACTACCCCCCAGGATCAATCCCTGGGTGTTTGGGAGTCGCTGACGGATGCCTTCGAGTACTGGGATATCGATTTCAAAAAGCAGGCGGGTAATATCCTCCCCAGTGTTGAGGCCTTAGTCTATTGTGGCACTTCGATGATGAATGTGATTCTTACCGGGACTGGCCAGAAGGTGGGAGTCATCACCCAACGGGGGGATGAGGACATCTTCCTCCACGAACGGAGCGCCCAGACCTATGCCGGCTATGCTTACCAGGATGTTCTCCACCATGTCACGCATGCTCACAACAGGCCCCTGGTACCTCGACGGCTAGTTAAGGGCGTAACCGGCAGGATAGATGCGTTTGCCTCCGAGGCCATACCGCTATATGAGCATGAGGTGGTAAGGGCCATAGAGGAACTACTGGATAAGGGAGTAGACGCCATCGCTGTCTGCCTGTGGTATTCATACCTGAATCCGATGCACGAGCTGAGGGTGTCAGAGATAGCCCACGAGATAATGGGGAAGCGGGGTCGCCAGGTGCCGGTGTATCTCTCTTGCCAGCTTTGTCCTATTACCAGGGAGCAATCGCGACTAAACACGCTCGTGCTCCATGCCAGCGCTGCAGAGCCTGGACGCGAACAGCTGTCTGGGATCGAGCGCAAGCTCCAGGACAGTGGATACAGGTATCCGCTTCAGATAGTTCTGGCACACGGAGGCGTGACCAATATTCGCTACCCCCGAATCTATGAAGGGTGCTTCTCCGGGCCTATCGGGGGTCTGCTCGGGGTTCGCTATCTGGAGCAGGTGATGGGGACAGGCAACTGGGTATGCTCCGACATGGGCGGTACCAGCTTCGACGTGGGCCTCATCATGAGCGGCGAGCCTGTCATGCTGCGCGAGGTGGTCATCAACCGCAGGATATTCAATATTCCCACCCTGCTCATGGATACTATCGGCGCCGGCACCGGGATGTACGTTACCATCGACCCCATCACCATGCGGATTACCGTTGGTCCCGAGAGCGCCGGGGCCGACCCGGGACCGGTCTCCTACGATATGGGAAACGAGGTGCCCACGGTTATGGACTGTGTCCTCATCATGGGCATCCTGAATCCGGACAATTACCTGGGAGGCAAGCTCAAACTAAACAAAGAGAAGGCCCTCAAGGCTATCAAGGAGAAATGTGCCGATGTCCTGGGCGTCGACCCCTATTACCTCGCAGAGGGGGTGTATAAGCTCATCAACAGCACTATGAAGGAGCACATCAGGGCAGTGCTCTATGCTCGGGGATTCTCCCCGGCAGATT